>JAGQHR010000947.1 GCA_020431745.1 Candidatus Eiseniibacteriota bacterium | reverse complement strand
GGTGGTCATTGCCAGCATCGCGCCGACCGTCTTCCTCGATGCCAGCCAATCGGATCCGCATCTCATCGACTATTTCCTGATCGGGGCCGGAGCCGACGGAGACGTCTCGGGAAGGCCGGGCTGCTCGCAGTGCCAGTACTTCCGACTCTCCGACCGCGCGCAGGGAACGGCACAGACTATCTATGTCCACGGTGCTGCCCACAACGACTTCAACTGCTGTGGCACTAGCGACGGCACGGGTCCCGACCGGATCGGAAGAGCCGCCGCGCAGGTCGTGGCCAAGAGCTACCTCCTGGCCCTCGTCGAGGTCTATGCGCAGGGCAACCTCGCCACCAAGGAATACCTGACGCGGATGTACGACGATCTCGACCCCTCCGGCATCGCGCCCCAGGTCGAGATCTCGACCTCCTACCGCGAGCTGGCAAACCCCGAGAACTACGTCATCGATGACTTCCAAACGGCCACTGGGACCGGCCAGAGCAGCTCCGGCGGAACCGTCACCTACGACGTCTCGAACCTCTACGAGGGAGACAACGAGGATAACGACGATGTCTTCACGGCACTCCCGTCGGATCCGATGAATGGAATGATCTTCGACTCCGGGCAAGGAGACTTCACCCGCGGAGTGATCTTCGACTATACGGTCGGGGAGACTCGTTTCGTGGAGTTCTCCGTCGTTCCCGCGCTTCGTGATGTCCGCGGGCAGCGTTATCTGTCCTTCCGTGCCTGCCAGGGCACGCGCCACGACGAGACTCGGGCTCACAATGGCCCGCTCTCCTTCGGAGCCTCGCTGCGGGACGGCGAGGGCGTGACCGCCACAGTCCGTTTCGGCTCGTGGGGAGAGCTGACTCCGCTTTACCAGAGAACCGGATCCGGAACCAACGCGGGTTGGGTGAACGAAATGAACACCGTCCGCATCCCGCTGACCGCTTTCGAGACCGATGGGACGGGGATCGACCTGTCCAACATCGTCGCGGTACGCTTGGAGCTGGGAGCCGTTTTCGGATCCGAGCGGGGCCGAGTCGGGGTCGACGATCTGCAGATCATGAAGGAGTAGCCGTGTCCATCCTCTTCACGACCGAGACGCGTGGGTTGCGTACTTCCCGGGGACACCGGCCTGCGGAGACGGGCAGGTCTCTGCGAGTAGCGCTTTGGGTGGCGATGTGTCTGGTGTTGGGTTTCCCGATCCCGGCCTTCGCGGCCGATGATGCCGCGTCCTCGCCGACTGCTTTCTCTCCGAGCGCGACTTCGCCGACTGCGTCATCGCCAGTCACGTCATCCCGACCCACGGTGGCGACCGACGCCGGCGACGTCCGGATCGCGGACGACGGGACAGGTGTTGTAGGCCTTCTCTATCTCCGTCCGTTCGTCCTGGAAGAGCCGTGGCGCTTTCTGTACACGAAGGAGCAGCCGGAAGTCACATCCGGTTTCATCGCGGTGCTGGAGGTCGATCCAGAGCTCGCGCGTCCACGCCAGACCGACATGTCGGTTCTTTTCGCCGGATCTACTCCCGTCGAACGCACGAACAACGGGGACGAGTCCGGGCGCGTGATCGTGCTTCTTCCTGACTCCATCGATCCGGCGACCGCTGTGTTCTTCTTCGGGTCGGACGAGCTGCCCGAGCGGATCGACCGCGCCCGTGGAGAGCTGGAACGCGACCGCGCCGTGAGCCTGGGCATCGTCCCGCGACCGGCCGGAGAGATCGAAGCGGCGCTCGCGACTGGTGGCGAGACGCTGCGGGTGCGGAACATCGACGGCGTCTACCGGGCGCTCGCCGATCTGATCCCGATCTATTCGCCGCAGGAGCAGGAGCTGGCCGAGACCTACCGCCTCATCCCGTAGCACGGGGCGGTGATGTAACGTCGGTCCCGCCGACTGCCG
>JAGQHR010000094.1:3269-8625 GCA_020431745.1 Candidatus Eiseniibacteriota bacterium | reverse complement strand
AAGGTAGAACGGAACGAAGCAGAGCAGACTGAACAGGAGAATCGCCGCGAAGACCGCGACGCCGGTCAGCAGCGCCGGCAGTCCACGCCGAGGACGCACCGGTCCACCTGATCCGTCGGCAGAATCTTCCTTGCCTGCCGTATTGACCGCGCGGCCGGAACCGTCGCCTCCATGCGGAGGGTTGTCCGACTCAGTTCTCGTGCGCACTCCCGTGAGAACGTCTCCACTCCGCGGCGAGCAGGGAGAAGCACAGCTGATCGCGGGCCGCCCGGCGATAGAATGCGAACTGTCGGAGCAGACCTTCCCGCGTGAAGCCTAGTTTCTCCATGACGCGGATGGAGCGTGCGTTGCCCGGCTCGACGTACGCCTCGATTCGGTTGAGATGCAGCTCCTCGAAGCCGTATCGAATGACTGCCTCCATCGCTTCCGGCACGTAGCCGTGCCCCCATTGCGAGCGCGACAGGTCGTACCCGACGACGCCACGCCGGGCCTCGCTCCGCTCGAATCGATTGAAGCCGCAGGTACCGATCAGCTTCGGTTCGCTCGCCTTGCTGCGCGTGCCGCGCGCGCCGACCTGGATGGTGGGCTTCGAGAGCGCGATCGCCCACCGGATTCCGATTCCGCGCCGCTCCCGATCCGCGAAGAAGGCGATCAACTCGCTCGCCTCCTCCTTTTCCCGGATCGGATCGATGTCGTAGTGCTCCAGCGTCTCATCGTCGGAAAAGATCTCGTAGATCGCCGCCCGATCGCGCGGCGTGATCTGCCGCAGGAGCAGCCTCTCGGTGCGCAGCTCCGGAAACTTCTGCGCGGCCTGGGCATCCGCACGTTTCACGCTCGGACCTCCGCCTTCGCGGCCCGCAACGCCGGGTGGCGGGCGATCTTCTTCATGGCCTGGCGGACCAGGGTCCGACCCGGTTCGATCCGCGGCCACGGGGATGCGCCGGAAGGATGCGGCAGCGGAATCACTTCGGTGCGATGGCCCGCGAACTCCACCGCGAACGACTTCCCCACCACCGCGTCCAGACGTTCGAAGAGCAGGAATTGCGAAATGGCGAGCTTGCCGACCGGAACGACCAACTCCGGTTCGAGCAGCGCGACTTCGCGGTGCAACCAGTTCGCGCAGTTCTGGATCTCGTCGGTATCGGGAACGCGATCGCCACCCGTCGGCTTCTTTCCCGGAAAGCAACGACAGACCGCCGCCATGTAGATCGAGGCGCGAAACGCGGCTTCGTCCAACCCACAGTGTTCCTCGAACCAACGGAAGAGCGTCTTGCCGGCCGTCCACGCGAATGGTCGCCCCAGCTTGGGCTCCTTGTCGCCCGGCGCCTGACCGACCAGGAGCACCTTGCTCACGACGGGGCCTCCGCTGACGGGCGGACGGTGCATACGCGGGCACAGACGGCACGCGCGCAGCGCCTCGACGTGGGCCACGAGGCGACGATCGAGGGCGGATGGTCTTTTACTCTTCTCCATGGGCGTTCCCAATCCTACAACGAGGGCCCTGTCCCACGCCGCACCTCTCGTCGACCGACCCGTCTCTGCAATTGCTTCCCGGCCTTGAGGATCCTTCGATTCCCACGGAAATACCCATCGCTGGGGACCTGGGGCAGTGCGCCCCAAGGGTTTCCCCCGGATCCACGCAGCGGGCGCCTGAGCCGGGATCGAAGCAACAGGATAAATCACTGCAGCACAATGTCTTGGATTGTGAATCGAACTCGTTGGCCGGATTTGGTCCGGATCTTTAATCACCCATCATACCCGCGAGTCTACCGAGCTTCGGGGACTCGCAGGTTGGCGGGTTTCGACGGTCCAGGTGTTCCCGGATAGTGGGATCTTCCTGCTTCCGATGCCCCGGACCCTGGATCGTCGGACCAAGCCCTCCCTCCCTCGCGAACTTCCGGATCGACGAACCCGTCTCTTGCCGCACCTTGTCTCCGAGACGAGAAACGTCCTAGGCTAGCTCCTGTTCGCTGGGTGCGGGCGCAAGAACGCCCTGAGACGCCGTTCCGGTCCGACCTCTTGTCGCCGGTGCACTGCGGAAGCCCTGGAACCTGATCCGGTTCGTACCGGCGTAGGGAAGCGAAGCCGTGGACGCCTTCTTCGAGCCCACCTTCGTTGCCCCTTCGAAGCCACGGAAGGGAGCAATCCGTTGAAGACCACGAATGGAAACGCCAACGGCTCGGCCAAGAACGCCGGCGCGGATGTGAACGCGGGCTCGACCGCTGCCGATTCCCGCGAGCGCGTGCCCGGAGCGACCGGAGTGACGCGCGATCCCTTCCCCGGGTCGCGCAAGGTCTACGCTACGGGCTCTCATCCCTCGATCCGCGTTCCCATGCGCGAGATTCGGCTCACGCCGACCCGGGCGGGATCGGGTGCTGCGTCGAAGTCCGAAGAGAACGCACCGGTGTGGGTCTACGACACCTCCGGGCCCTACACCGATCCGGAGACCGCGATCGATCTCACGCGGGGGCTGGCCCCCGTCCGGCGCGACTGGATTCTCGGACGAGGGGACACCATCGAGCTGGACGAGCCGTCCTCGTCCTACGTCCGCACGCGGATGGAGGACGGGTCGCTCGCGGGCATCCGCTTCCTCGCCCCCCGGAAGCCTCGGCGCGCCAAGCCCGGACAACGAGTGACGCAGATGCACTACGCCCGTCGTGGCGAGATCACGCCCGAGATGGAGTACATCGCGATCCGCGAGACCCAGCGGCAGGAGGCCGCTCACGAAGCGATCGCGCGGCAGCATCCGGGACAGAGCCACGGAGCCGCGCTGCCTCGCGAGATCACACCCGAGTTCGTGCGTTCCGAAGTCGCGCGCGGACGCGCCATCATTCCCGCCAACGTGAACCATCCCGAGCTCGAACCGATGGTCATCGGCCGGAACTTCCTGGTGAAGATCAACGCCAACCTCGGCAACTCCGCGGTCACCAGCTCGATCGAGGAAGAAGTCGAGAAGATGGTCTGGTCGATCCGCTGGGGCGCCGACACGGTGATGGATCTTTCGACCGGGGCCAACATCCACGAGACGCGAGAGTGGATCCTACGCAACGCTCCGGTACCAATCGGCACCGTGCCGATCTATCAGGCGCTGGAAAAAGTCGGCGGCCGCCCCGAAGAGCTGACCTGGGAGCTCTTCCGCGACACCCTGATCGAGCAAGCGGAGCAGGGCGTCGACTACTTCACGATCCACGCCGGCGTGCTCCTGCGCTACGTCCCACTGACCGCGCGGCGGCGGACCGGGATCGTCTCGCGCGGCGGCTCGATCATGGCCAAGTGGTGCCTCGCCCATCATCAGGAAAACTTCCTCTACACGCACTGGGACGAGATCTGCGAGATCATGACGGCGCATGACGTGAGCTTTTCGATCGGCGACGGCCTCCGTCCCGGCTCGATCGAGGACGCCAACGACGAGGCGCAGTACGGCGAGCTCTTCACCCAGGGCGAGCTCACCCGGCGCGCCTGGGACTTCGACGTCCAGGTCATGAACGAGGGTCCGGGTCACGTGCCGATGCACATGATCCAGGACAACATGGAGAAGCAGCTCGAGTGGTGCCACGAAGCGCCGTTCTACACGCTGGGACCGCTCACCACGGACATCGCCCCCGGGTACGATCACATCACCTCGGCGATCGGCGCGGCCATGATCGGATGGTTCGGCACCGCGATGCTCTGCTACGTGACGCCGAAGGAGCACTTGGGGCTGCCGAACCGCGACGACGTCAAGGCGGGCGTCATCGCCTACAAGATCGCCGCCCATGCCGCGGACCTGGCGAAGGGACATCCCGGGGCGCAGCTTCGCGACAACGCCCTGAGCAAGGCGCGCTTCGAGTTCCGTTGGGAAGACCAGTACAACCTCTCGCTCGATCCCGACACCGCGCGCGCGTTCCACGACGAGACGCTGCCCGCGGAGGGTGCGAAGGTGGCGCACTTCTGCTCGATGTGCGGCCCCAAGTTCTGCAGCATGGAGATCACCCAGCAGATTCGGGACTACGCGGCGGAGAAGGGCTACGCGGACGCGGATGCGGTCGCCCACGGGATGGAAGAAAAGAGCGAGGAGTTCCGGCGCGGCGGCGGCCAGATCTACCACGAAGTCTGAGCCGGCCGGTATCGCGGAGCACCGAACTGACAAAACACACGCGCGATCCGGACCCACCTACATCCGAAACGGGTGCCGGGGGGTCCGGGCGTCCGAGCGGTTCAGCGACTCGTCACCGTACGACGACGAGCTTCGTCACTTCGACGATGGGACCCGACTCGACCCGGACGAAGTAGACGCCCGAGTCGAGGAGATTGGTGTCGACGTACGCCATCGGATCGTCTGCGGTCAGTCGATTCTGTTCCAGGATCCCTGTGATCTCACGACCCGCCAGATCGAACACGCGCACCTGGACCAACGGCCCGAAAGCTCCGGAAAGGCGCAGCCACGCGCCGGCCTTGGCCGGGTTGGGGACCGCGTCGACAGACAGGACTTTCGGCGCCGGGCCCGGCACTGATGTGGGATCGAGGAATCCGGACACCGCAGCGAAGTGGCGCAGGGCATGACCGCCGACTCGCGAGAAGGGTCCGCCGAAGAAGACAATCCCGTCCCCTGCTTCCATCGACTCGATCGAGTAGAGCCCAGACCCCGACACCTCGGGATCCCAGTCCAGCAGCGATCCATCGTCTGCGGCGATCGCGGCGATTCGGCTTTGCGAGCTTCCACCTACGGCGGTGAAGCTGCCCGCTAGATAGACAACCTCCCCATCGGCGACAACGGCCTTGACCGTATCGTTTGGTGTCGGATTCCAAGCTGTCACAGCGCCGGTAGCCGAATCCAGAGCCGCGATTCTCGGCCGCGACGCCCCGCCGACGTGCAGGAACCCTCCGCTCGCGTAGATGGTACCGTCGATCTTGGACAGGGATCTTACGAGACCGTCGGCGTTCGGATTCCAGGCGGTGACCGCACCGGAGACCGCATCCACCGCGGCGAGACGGTTCCGTGATTGCCCCCCGACACTGGTGAACCACCCACCGGCATAGAGCGTTGCGCCGTCCAACAGCACCGTCATGACGGTCGAGCTTGCGCCCGGATTCCACGCGGTAGCCCCTCCCGTCGCACGATCCAATGCTGCCAGGCCCGCCCGGGCACCGTCTCCGATCATTGAGAACGCTCCACCGACGTACACGTTGGCCTCGTCCACCGCGAGATCGAAAACAGCAGCGTTGGCAGCGGGATTCCATGAGGTCGGGATTCCCGTTGCGGCATCGATCGCGGCAAGACGATTGCGCGCCAGACCGCCGACGTGATCGAACTCGCCTCCGATGTAGATCTCGGACGTCGTGGCAGCAATCACCATGACGCCAACCGGGCCGCTCT
>JAGQHR010000094.1:0-3259 GCA_020431745.1 Candidatus Eiseniibacteriota bacterium | reverse complement strand
CGACATGCGGATCCCAATCGGTGAGTTCTCCGGTCGTGATGTCGAGCGCCGCCAAGTTGAGACGGTCGGCACCGCCAAAGCTGAGCCCACCCGCGAAAAGAACATCGGATTGCCGATCCATGCAGAGGACGCTGCTTCCGGAAACAGGCGCCCAATCGGTCGGGATGCCGGACACGGCATCGATTGCGGCAAGATTCTGTCGCGGTTGTCCACCCACGGTGGTGAACGTCCCTCCGATGTAGATCGTCGATCCGTCCGACACGATCGCGCGGACGTCGGGCCACGACGGCTGGGTGACATCCGGGTTCCATGCGGTGGGCAAACCTGTCGATAAGCTCACCTCAGCCAAGCAGCTTCGCGCCTGCCCTCCGATCGCGGAGAAGTCCCCTCCGACATAGATCGTGGAGTCACCGAGCGCTACGTCAAAGACGGATCGATTGACGTCCGGGTCCCAGTCCGTTGCCAGGCCAGTCGCGCGGTCGATCATCGCGAGATGATTGCGTACCTCTCCACCGATAGAGGTGAAGATGCCTCCGACACAGATCGACGATCCGACGGTGAAGTACGGTTCTGCCTCTTCGTTGGGATTCGGATTCCAGGCGAGTGGCTCACCTGTCGCCGGATCGAGCGCGGCAAGACGGTAGCGGCTTGCCCCTCCGATCGAGGTAAACAACCCACCCACGTAGATCGCTTCGTCGGTGACGAAAATACTGTGCACGTCCCCGTTCGTCGTTCCGAACTCACCCGGGTTCCAAGGCGTCAACTCACCCGTCTCGCTGTCGATTGCCGCGATTCGGTTCCTGGCCACGCCGCCGATGCTTGCGAACGTCCCGCCTACGTACACGATCGAACCACTCACCGTCACTTCTCGGACCCATTGGTTGGCGTTGGGATTCCAGGGTGAAACCGAACCATCGGCGAGAACGTGCGCGAGTCGATTCCGCACAAGTCCCCCAACCGACGTGAAGCTGCCACCGATGAACCAACCTCCTTCGCCATCGGATGCAACTGCCGAGACGTAACCACCGATCTCGAGGTAGGGCGGCAGGATGTCCCCCGAGACAACGTCCAATTGTGCGCCACCTCCCGTGTTCGGAGCGACGTGACCGAACTGACCGCCTATGTAGAGAGTGTCCCCGTAACGCGCGATCGCCTGGACGTCACCGTTGGCAGTCCAGAACCGGTTCAGCACTTGGCTATTGCAACGAGTTCCAACGAATCCGATGAGGACCAAGGGAAAAAGCACGGTCGACAGGATCATGGTTCGGGAGGAGAACATGCGACCTCCTGGAGATTGCGGGCCGGGATCTCGAGAGGACAGTCTCGACCGTCGGGGACCAGGATTCGAGCGGGAGGCGGCGGCGAACGTGGGCACCATGGTCGGCGCGTCGTTTCGCCGTCTCTTCTCGCGACCAGAGACGGCAGGAGCCCTCGCTTCAAGCACGGAAATGGTAGGTCCACTCACTCTGGATGGTCAAGTTCGAGTAACGGGTCGACATCGTCTGAGTGGAGTGGACCCATCCCGGGACGCCGCAAGACGGAGTCCCGGGATGGAAGCGGACGCGGGCGACTGGCAGGTTAGTGAGACGCCTCGTCACACGCCGTGCGGCTTCAGCACTCTGGCGTGCCGACTCACGATCGAGGATCAGTTGATTGCAGCCGGCGGAATCGGATCCGGAACCTTGTTCTTCACCGCCGGGATCGACTGCAGATAGCTGAACACCGCGTGCAGATCCTCATCGGTCATCGCCGCGACGTTCTGATACGGCATCGGCGGCAGGATCGGCCGACCCATGCCCTTGTGACGGCCGGTCCGGACGGCGGCGACGAACTGCTCCTCCGTCCAGCTTCCCAGACCGGTCTCCGGATCCGGGGTCAGGTTCGCCGTGAAGGACATCCCCCAGGGGCCACTCCAGGCGGTCATCGTTCCCGAAGCCACCGCCATCCACGGACTCGCCTTGGGAATAGCCGGGGCGACCGGCATCTCGAGCATCTGCGGATGTCCCGAGAGCCACCGGTCCATATCGGGCTCCGGCCCGTTCGCACCCATCTTGAGCGGCGTGTGGCAGTCGGCGCATCCGGCGATCGTCACGAGGTACTTGCCGCGCTTGGCCGCCTCGGCGTCTGCCGCGCGTGCCGGCACGGCCCACTGCAGCACCAATCCGATCATGACCATTCCGAGGATCATCTGGGGTTTCATCGTCTTCTCCTTCGCAGCACACGGCCCCCGGCCGCAGCGTTCTTCCTTCTTCTTCGCTTCGTCTTTCGTTTCTTCCGTCACAAACCCGAACCTCGTTCGGAGCCGCCGCTCCCGGCGACTCGTCACTTCTCTGAACTGGAGGCGAGCTGGGCCGCGGGTATCGCGTTCTCCAGATCGACCTCCCGCATCGAGGTATCCGGCCCACTCGGCGTCGGCATCTCGCGGATCCACTGTTCGAGCAGCGCCATCCCCGCCGCATCGACCCGGTGCGTTCCGAGCGGCGGCATCTGCAACGCGGGATTGCGTGAGCCCGCCCGCTCGACTACCGCGCTGTCCTGCGGATCCCCGGGACGGATGCGTACCGTCGCGTGGCTGCCACCGACGCGGGTCGGTCGATCGACCGTGGTCGCGAGGGCCGGCATCTCGTAGACCGGTCCCTCCGGGTCAATAGGGCTTTCGCCGTCCGCCGAAACGTCATGGCTCCCACGATCCGTCGAGCTCGCACTCGCACTCGTCGACAGATTCCAGGCCATCGCGCGCGACGGCACGTCGAACGACATGTCCAGATAGGCGAGTGGTCCCACGCGGTTGTGGCAACCGGCACAGTTGCCGTAGAGGTACCCCAGCGCCGCCCGCTCGGTCGCGGTGGCCGCAGGGATCCGCGGTGCAGCATTCCGCATCGAATCGGGCAACCCGCGCACCAAACTCGCGGCGATCAGACGCGGCAGGTCGTGGGCGGTCGAGTCGGGCGCAACGGCGTTGGCCGCGAGCGGATCCCGATCCTTCGAGAGCTGCAGAAGGTTGAATCCCAGGACCCGGTTCGGGCGACTGTGGTGGCAGGCCAGACAATCGTAGTACCCAGGGATGTCATGGGCCGTGTTCGCGTCGATCGCAACGGCACGCGGCACTCCCGCTGCGGGAGCGAGCGTCGCCTCCGTACCGGACTCGTTCCAGACGTAGGTCGCGACGATCCAGTCTCCGCCTGCGACGCGCTCCATGTACCGCGTCTCGACCCGGCGTCCGAACGAACACTGCTTCCAGAGCTTGGTCCCGACCGGA
>JAGQHR010000946.1 GCA_020431745.1 Candidatus Eiseniibacteriota bacterium | reverse complement strand
GAATCGCTCGATGGAGAGTCCACTCGCGTCCTTCTTGGTGTCGAGCGCGTGCCACATGATCAGCCCGAGGCTGAGCGTCCCGGCGAGCCCCCGACTTCGCCGAGGGGCGCGCGTCGCGTCACGCCGTCCGCCGCGGTCGATCGCTCGCCGCTTCTGGTGGCCCATGGTCTCCGTGTTGTGTCTGATCCTGCCGCCAAGTTCGGCGTCGGCGGCGCGTGTGCGCGATCTCGGTCACTTCCGGGGGATGCGCGAAAACCAGCTCGTCGGCTACGGGCTCGTGATGGGATTGGACGGAACCGGCGACCGCAAGGGCACCGGGTTCACGCTTCGTTCCATGAGCAATCTCCTGGAGAGCGTCGGTCTGACGGTATCTCCCGACGAAATGAACGTGAAGAACGTCGCCGCGGTCATGGTCACGGCCGGCCTGCCTCCGTTCGCTCGTCCCGGTGGGAAGATCGACGTCACGGTCGCCTCGATCGGCGATGCCACCTCGTTGCGGGGTGGCATCCTCGTGCAGACCCCGCTGGAAGGAGCGGACGGTCAGGTCTATGCGGTCGCGCAGGGACCGATCAGCGTCGGCGGGTTCAGCGCGGACTCGCCGGGCGGATCCTCGGTCGCGCAGGGACAGGTCACCGTCGGACGCGTCCCTTCCGGGGGCATCATCGAACGGGAGGTGCGGCCGCAGACGGAGGGACCCGACCTCGAGCTGCTGCTCGTGCGGCCCGACGTCACCACGGCCCAGCGGGTGGCCGAGGCGATCACCAAGCAGCTCGGTCTCGTTGCCGAAGCGGTCGATCCGGGTACGATCCGCATCCAGTCGACCCCGGACGTCTCGACGATGGCGCAGGTGGGGGAGGTGCAGGTCGATCCCGCCACTCCGGCCCGCGTCGTCATCAACGAGCGGACCGGGACGATCGTGGCGGGCGGCGAGATCCACGTCCATCCGGTCGCGATCTCCCACGGCAATCTCTCGATCCGAATCAAGAATCGCACCGAGGTCTACCAGCCCGAGCCGTGGGGTCCGCAGTCTTCGCAGACCGCCTATGCCGACCAGTCTGACATCGCCGTGCAGGACGAGGACTCGCACTTCCTGGCGACGGGCGGGACTTCGACCCTCGAAGAGCTCGCGCAGGCCCTCAACGCGCTCGGTGTCACTCCGCGTGACGTGATCGCGATCTTCCAGGCCCTCAAGGAGGCGGGAGCTCTCGACGCCGAGCTGGTCATCATGTAGGGGCGGCCCGCGGCGTGGAGATCAAGCCCATTCCCTTGGCGGCCCAGGCAGCCGCATCCGGCGCCGAGTCCGACGGTGGTGCGCGTGCGCAGGCGATGGCGAAAGCCGAACGCGAGTTCCACGCCATGCTCCTGCGGGAGATGCTCCGCCCGCTCACCCAGGCTCTCTTCAGCAATGCCGGCGGCTTCTCGCCCGAGGGTGCGAATCCACTCGGGTCGGGCGGCTCCGACACCTACGCCTACTTCTTGGAGAACGCGCTCTCCGAGCAGCTCTCGCAAGCCTGGCCGCTCCCCTCGCCTTTCGGCGGAGGAGAGACCACCGCGGCGACCCCGTCCCCCGGTTTTCCCCTCGATCTCTCGGCCGGACCGACGGGCCATGCCCCCGCGATGGATCCGCTCGCGAGCGGCGCTCCGCTTCCGGTCTCGCTCGATCGCGCACGCGATGTGCTTCGTAGCGCGACCCGGAGTCTGCCCCCGTCGCTGCGCTCCGCGGCGTCCGCCGTATCACCGGCGGTGCGCGCGGCAACGATTCCGACGGATGCCTCGTCGGATGCGATCGGCGCGATCGGTTCCGTGCCGCCCGCTTCGCGAGACATGGGCGTCACCCGGCCTCTGCCGACCCTGTCGCGAGAGACCGGTGCCGTCGGTTCTCT
>JAGQHR010000945.1 GCA_020431745.1 Candidatus Eiseniibacteriota bacterium | reverse complement strand
CCGCGTATCGCCGCGGGAGTCCGGCTCGGCCGGTTTCGCGTCGAATGGGAGGCGCAGAGCGGCGGGATGGGCATCGTGTACCGCGCTCAGGACGAGGTGTTGGAACGGCCCGTCGCTCTCAAGCTGCTTCCGCCCGACGTGGTCCACTCCCCGGGCCGCCTCGCCCAGCTGACCCGGGAAGCGCAGCTCCTGGCGTCGCTCAACCATCCGAACATCGCGATCATCCACGGAATGGAGGACAGCGCCGAAGGGCTGCGCTATCTCGTGCTCGAGTGGGTGCCGGGCGAAACCTTGGCGGCGCGGCTGCGACGCGGCCCGCTGTCGATCGCGGAGGGATTCGAGGTCTGTCTGCAAGTGGCGCATGCGCTCGCCGCGGCCCACGCCGCGGGAGTGATCCATCGCGACCTCAAGCCGGGCAACATCATGATCGCTGCCGACGGACGCGTCAAAGTCGTCGACTTCGGCCTGGCGCAACGGTTCGTCCCCTCCGAAGATCGGCCCTCCTCGCAAGCCCCGACGACCATCACCGGCACGCTGGGCTATCTCGCACCGGAGTGTCTCCACGGCCAAGGTGATCATCGCGTGGATGTCTTCGCGTTCGGATGCGTCCTTTATGAGTGCCTGACCGGGAAGGCCGCCTTCCCCGGTGCTTCCGCGGAACAGATTCTGGAGGCCATCGCGCAGGCGGAGCCGGACGCCTCCGCGCTGCCGTCCCAGTGTTCCCCTGCACTGAAGCGGATCCTGGACGACTGCCTGCGAAAGGACCCGAAGGAACGGGCCGCATCGTTCCTGCAGATCGCCCAGGACCTGGAAGCGGCGCGACACAAACGGCCGCTCGATCGACGCACGTTCCGGGTCGGCTTCCCCTCGCCGGGAACCCGCTTCGTCGGCCGCCTCCAGGAAACGAAGCAGTGCCGCGCCCTGCTCGAGCCGGGAGGGATGGTCACGCTCACCGGACCGGGCGGCGTGGGCAAGACGCGCCTGGCCATCAGCGTCGCGGAGTCCCTGGAGCCGGAGCTCGAGGGATTGGGGTTCGTCGACCTGGCATCGGTGCAGAACCCGGATGGGGTTCCGGAAGCGCTGGCCGCTGCCCTCGAAATCAAGGACGAGCCGCCGCTGCCCCTCCTCGAGCGGATCCGCAAGCACCTGGCGGACTCGCGAACACTGATCGTGCTCGACAACTGCGAACACGTCGCGGGCGCGGTATCCGATCTGGTAACGACCCTTCGCAGCTCCTGTCCGGAGCTCTCCATCCTCGCGACGAGCCGGATGTCGCTGCACCTTCCGGGAGAGCGAACCTACGTGGTCGAGCCGCTCCCCATCCCGATGGACGACGGGACGGAGGATCCGAGGACGCTCGCCCGATGCGAAGCGGTCCAGCTGTTCGTAGAACGGGCGGCCGGAACCGACGCGTCCTTCGTCCCCGATGCGCAGGCGCTGCTCTCGATCGCCAGGATTTGCCGGCGGGTCGAAGGTCTCCCCCTGGCCATCGAGCTCGCCGCCGCCCGGGTTCCGGTGCTCAGCCTCGACGAAATCGCGACCCGCCTGGATCGACAGCTCCAGCTCCTGCGCGACAACACCGGAAGGATGGCGCCACGGCATCGTGCCCTCCACGCGGCGATCGCGTGGAGCGTGCGCCAGCTGCGCCCCTCGGAAGCGCGCTTGTTCCGCGCCCTCTCCGTGTTCCAGGACGGGTGGGATCTCGCGGCGGCAACCGCGATCGGATCCGTCACGGACGAGTTCGAAACCCTGGATTTGCTCGCGTCGCTGATCGACAAATCCCTGGTCTTCGCGACGGTGACCCGGGCGGGGACATCCCGCTACCGATTCCTCGAACCGGTTCGTCAGTTCGCCCGTAGCCAGCTCGCGGCCGATCCGGAAGAC
>JAGQHR010000944.1 GCA_020431745.1 Candidatus Eiseniibacteriota bacterium | reverse complement strand
ATCAGGGCGGAGGGCGCCTCCCACTGCCGCGCGGAAAGAAGCTTCGTGTCGCCGTGCGCGGGCCGACTTCGACTCCGGAGCGGCTCGTGATCCGGTTCACTCGCCTCCCCGAGATCCTGGACGAGGGAGACACGATCCTCCTCGACGACGGAACCCTCGTTTTGCGTGTGACCGGCCGGTCCGGACGACGTTCGTCCGGGAACGGGGCGTCGGCCGAGCTGGACGTCGTCGTCGTTCGCGGCGGCTCCCTGAAGGAGCACGCAGGGGTGAACCTGCCGGGACGCGCGCTGCGCGTGCGGGTTCCGACCAGGCAGGACGAGGGGCATGCGCGGATGGCGGTGGCCGAGCAGGCGGACTTCGTCGCGCTTTCCTTCGTACAGTCCCCGGACGAGCTGGTGCGGCTGCGCAAGATGATGCAGCGCTGGGCGGGCCGGAAGCGGGTTCCTTCGATCGTGGCGAAGATCGAGAAGCCCGCCGCCCTCGACAATCTCGACGAGATCCTCGCGGTGACCGATGGTGTGATGGTCGCGCGGGGCGATCTGGGTGTGGAGACGGCGCTGGAGAAGGTCCCGGTTTGGCAGAAGGAGATTCTGCGACGAGCCCGTCGTCGCGGAGTCTTTACGATCACCGCGACCCAGATGCTGGAATCGATGATCGATCACGCGACCCCGACGCGGGCCGAGGTCTCCGACGTCGCGAACGCCGTGTTCGACGGGACCGATGCGCTCATGCTGTCCGCGGAGTCTGCGGTAGGGGAGCATCCGGTCGAGTCGGTGCGGATGCTCTCGCGGATCGCGCAGGAGGTCGAACACGAGCTTCCGGTCCGATCGCCGATCGATGCCTTCGTGACACGGAAGGATCGGGGCGGTGGAGCCGCTCGGCCGAAGAGCGAGACTCCGGAGCGTGAGGCGATCGAGGCCATGGTGGAAGCGACGCTGGCGCTGGCGGTCCGGTCCGAAGCCAAGTGCATCGCCTGTTTCACGCTCACGGGACGGACCGGATTCCTGCTTTCCCGTCATCGGTCCCGGATCGAAGTGATCTGTCTCACGCCGAACGAGAGCACGCGTCGCCTCCTGACGCTGGCCTGGAACGTTCGCTCGTTGTTGCTCCCTCGGGTTCGAACCGCGGACGAGATGATGAAGCGCGGACTGAAACTGCTCGAGTCCGCGCGCGTGGTGCGTCCCGGAGATACCGTTGTGTTGGTCGGGGGCGCGGCGAACGTCCCCGAAGCCACCAACCTGCTCCGGTGGGTGCGCGTCTAGCTTCGGCGCCGAGAAGGAGGACCGATGAACCCGTCGCCCCTGGCGGATCCCAAACGTTGCGCCCGAATCGCCGGTGGGCTTTACCTCCTCATCATCGTGGCGGCGGGGTTCGCCCAGGGCTACGTGCGGTCGACGATCGTCGTTCCGGGTGATGCGCACGCCACCGCGCAGAACATCCTCGGCGCGGAGGCCCTTTTTCGCGCCGGATTCGCGGCCGATCTCGTCGCGTTTCTCGCCGATGCCGCCGTGGCCGTGCTCCTCTACGTCATCTTCCGGCCGGTGAACCGCACGATCGCGCTGCTGGCCGCGGCGTTTCGTCTCCTGGCGCATCCCGCGATCGCGGCCGTCAACCTTCTGCACCACTTGGGGGCGTTGTTTCTCTTGCAGAGCGACTTCGTGGCCGGGGCATTCGCCTTCCGCGGATTCTCGGGATCCTGCTGATGGCGGCAGCGGGCGGCTACCTCTTGGAGAGCTTCACGTTCTTTCTCGCGCCGGCTTCCGGGCACCTCGCTTCGTATGCGGTGGTCGCGACCGCGGGAATCGCGGAGGTGTCGCTAGGTCTGTATCTGCTGTTCCGCGGAGTGCGAGGGGGACCGGGAATCCGCCGGGTAGCGAGGGGCCG
>JAGQHR010000943.1 GCA_020431745.1 Candidatus Eiseniibacteriota bacterium | reverse complement strand
CAGTACACCGACGTCGTCTTCGCCACCCGCACCCCGACCGCGGCCGAGATCCTGACGGGCAGCCGGGACACGCCCCCCTCGTCGCTCGAGCAGCGCGAGCTGGAGATCTCGTTGGATCTGCAGCTCACCGCGGCATTGACGGGCCAGACCAGCGTCGTCTGGTCGCGCACGACCGCGGATCAGATCGCGGGGGAGACGCGGGAAGTGCCGTGGAGCCGGCGGGGCTATCTGCGAAGCTGGCTCGTCTGGCGCGGTGGGCACGGTCTCTCCAGCACGCTGTCCTGGTCGTGGGATTCCGGTCGTCCCTACGACCTCTGCCTCATCGGTCGCGGTTGTGCTTCGTGGCAGAGGATCCGCGGACGATTGCCCTCCCAAACCCAAACGGACTGGGCGGGGGCCTGGGAGACGCGCTTCGCCGGCACGGACTGGGAGCTCAGCCTGGAGATCCACAACGTGCTGGACCAGCGCCCCCCGAGCTACGACTTCTCCGCCTTCCCGATGGGGATCACCGCGGACAACTTCCTCGCCTACTGGGACGAGACAGGGGAGACGGACGGCTACCTCATCGACAACGGGAACGCGCGGGTCGCGCGCGGGGTCCACAATCCGCAAACCCGCGTTCTCGGTCGCACGATGCTCGCTGCGGTCGGGGTACGTTTCTGAGGATTTCCGCTCGGCGGCACTCCGACGTGCGGCGGTCGCGCGCGTTTCGGATCGTCCCGTGTCGCCGATCACAGCCCTTGCATTTCGTTGCGATCCGCGTTGTCCGCTAGTCGATTGCTGGCTCCCCGAAGGGGGCGAAGTCCCGGTTGACCTGCCTTAGGCCTGTGCTATTCTGTCCGCTCATAGTTGTTTGAGAAAAAATTCTCAAGTGCCTAATGACCCGCCTGCTGCAAGCGATGCAATGAGTTGAGGCGGGGAAGGTTGGGAGGGAGCCCGAGAGGTGGACTACTCGTACACGCCGCTTCTCTTCGTCCTGCCATTGGCCATCATGATTCCGGCCGTGATGATCGTGCTGGGCGCGAAGCTGGGGCCCAAGAAGCCGAGCGAAGCGAAGTCTGTTCCTTATGAATCGGGGATCGCGCCTCCGACGTCGGCCGAGCAGCGGTTCCCCGTCCGGTTCTATCTGGTCGCGGTCAGCTTCCTTCTTTTCGACATCGAAGCGGTCTTCCTGTTTCCGTGGGCGGTGCGGTTCGATGCTCTCGGATGGTTCGGTTTCTGGGCCATGAGCATCTTCCTGGGCATCCTGGTGCTGGGGCTGGTCTACGAGTGGCGCAAGGGAGGTCTCGAGTGGACATGAGCAAGGCTCCGGCGACGGAGCGCGCCCGCCTGACCCCCGTGGGGCAGGAGAGCCCCGATCTGCTCCAGGACTCGGTGGTCGTGACGCGGATGGACGAGGTCGTCAACTGGGGCCGGAAGAACTCGCTCTGGCCCATTCCGTTCGGCACCGCGTGCTGTGCGATCGAGTTCATGGGCTCGGTCTCCAGCGTCTACGACATCTCCCGCTTCGGCGCCGAGCTGGTCCGGTTCTCGCCGCGCCAGGCCGACCTCATGATCGTGGCCGGCACCGTCACCTACAAGATGGCGCCGATCCTGAAGCGGATCTACGACCAGATGTGCGATCCCAAGTGGATCGTGGCCATGGGGGTGTGCGCCTCCAGCGGCGGTTTCTACGACAACTACTGCACGCTCCAGGGAATCGACAAGATCATCCCGGTCGACTACTACATCGCGGGCTGCCCACCTCGACCCGAATCGATCCTGCAAGCAATCGTCGATCTGCAGGGACGGCTGAGCCGTTCCAAGGCTTGAGGGTACTGCCGTGACCGTAGCCACCCAGGACGTCGACCTCTCCCAGCTACGCCAGAAAATCGGGGCCGGATTCG
>JAGQHR010000942.1 GCA_020431745.1 Candidatus Eiseniibacteriota bacterium | reverse complement strand
CCTGACCGCGTGCAGTGGAACTTGCATCGCCTCGCTGGAAGTCGGAGGACAGCTCAGGAGCGATGGGGTGGAGATCACCGCCCGCCAGATGATCCGGACTTCGGGTAGTCCCGGCTCCGGACCGTGCAACCAAAGGGCTGGTTCGGGGTCCGGTCGTGGCTTCGGCCGAGTCTGCACCCACAAATCCAAGTGTGTCGGGAGTAGCACCGGGGCCGATGCACGCTTGGAGAGAAAGCGGTGGATCTCGGGCGGTTCCTCCCATCGATCGATACGGAAGTTCAGCTCCGGAACGGACTGCAGGTACTGCCAGGTCTCGGTCAGGGCGGCTCCGTAGACTGGATCGTCGTTTCCGACGGAATCCGAGCGAGCAAAAATCCATCCGGTCGCACCGCTCCAGTTTCCGAGCCGATTGAGTCTTCCGAAGCGCTGCTTGATGGAGTCGAGACTCGCGCATTCCGTGATCAGGTGGTCGAAATCGAAGTCGGCTCCTGCCTCGATGCACTGAGTCGCGACCACGATGATGTTCTCCTCCGAACGCTTCCGACCGGCGCGCACATAGCTAAAGACGTCGCTTTCCAGCCCGGCCCGATCCAACGGACGCATGCGTCCCGTCAGAAGGAACATCCCATCCTTCCCCAGTTCATTGGCCAATCCTCGGAACACCGAGCGAGCAGTCAAGACGCGATTCACGATCACGCCGATCGCGACGGGTCCGTTCTGACGGAGCTCTTTCACTCGACCCACGATGGCGTCGACCACTCTTTCCAGCCTGTTGTTCTCGTCTCCTTTCACCGCGATTGGGATGCAGGCGGTCGGTTTGTCGGCATCGAGCCTGATACGCAGGGTTTGATCTTGGCGGTCCTCCTCGGTGAGCGAGTGCGTCTCCTCGATCGAGATGTCGCTGGTTCCCGGAGTTGCGGAGAGAAGAGTCACCTGGACTCCGCGACCCACTCCATCGCTGGTGCGCGCCGAAAGCGCGACGATCCCTTCGAGAGTCTCACGGAACGGTTTCGATAGGTGCACTTCGTCCAGCAGGAAAAGCGTGTCCATCCCCAGCAAGCCCGCGTGGAGCGGCTGCATCCCCTCGGTGATCCCGTATCCACGAAAGAGTAGACGTGATCCGACCTGGTCGACTGTCGAGACGGCGATAACCGGCTGGACGGGAGTGCGGACCCACGCTTCATCCCGGAGCACGCCGCCGCGCAGGTGCGCAACGGTGAGCGGCGCCGCCTCACTGGAAAAGGACTGAAGTCGATCCCGGACGGCAGCGAGCACCGGAGTATCGGCCTCCAGGAGTCGACGTCTAATCTGCATCGCCTGCGTATGAGCCTGGTCGACGATCGTTCGTCGATCAACGACCAGGACGATCCTCGTGAGGGCAGTTCGTTCCGAGGGAGGCTTAGAGGCTTCGAGTGCGAGGTGAAACAGCGCGATGTCGATCGCCGTGGTCTTTCCCGTTCCGGTAGGAAGATCCAGAAGACGTGGCCACTTTCCGGTCTCGACAACACGAGAGAGCAGTCGCGTTTGCCATGGAAATGGTCGCCGCACCATGCCATCGGAGGGCGCACCGTAGACGCCGCCCAGGTAGGCTGGGAAGTCGGACACACTAAGCGGCGGGAGGTCAGCCATCATGCGCCTCCGAACGGACTGGGCGGAACAGGCCAAGCCCACTGTAGCGCCCTGCGCCGAGCAGGACCGGCCCCAGCACCGGCTCTTCGAACTCGAGGATTGCATGGGTCAGAGCGCGACGGGTGCGATCCGCCTCGCGCGGGAACGGACCATAGTATCGGGGCTTTTGCGCTCCTCGGAGCGCGATCGTGGGCACCGCGGTCACCTTGGCTGGTTGCGGCAGGCCGACACGTACGCAGGCGCGACTGATGATCTCT
>JAGQHR010000941.1 GCA_020431745.1 Candidatus Eiseniibacteriota bacterium | reverse complement strand
CACCCACCCCGCGTGCGTTTAGATCCAATCGCACTGGGCAACGTCGTGATGGGACAGCGACAGAACGGTAGCTCCGTCGCTCGAATCCAGCTCGAAGACGGCTCTACCCCCGAAGTAGGTCAACTCGAACCGCCGCAGCGCATCGCAGCGCAGGATCGATTCCCGGCAACGGTAGCCGTTGGGAAAGTGGAAGTCGATGGCGTCGCCCGTTTGCTTCGTCCGAGCCCAGAAACGACCACGTCCGTCGTCGGTGACGAGGAGTCGAAACACTTCCTCCAGAGAGCTGCGCAGCCGGAGACGCCATCGAATCACGGAGTCGGAGACCATCGCGCTGCCCTCCCCGTCGTCGGAGACCCCCGGAACGGTTCGACCTCCGTGCGCCGTCTAGAGATCTGCGCGCTATCGCCCGGCGAGCGGTCGCGCAGCAGACCGACACCCCGCGAGGATAGTTACCGACCGGTGGCAGCAACAAGGACGTTCCGAAAGACGTGCGGCGCAAAAGAGGTGGATCGAGAGCGCGAGCGAGGCAGGCATCGCGGTCCGCGCTGGACCGGACATCGACCGCCAGCCGGGACCGGTCGGTCCGGCCCGCCGTCGAACCCGCGCTCTCCTCGATTCGGATCGCTTTCCGAAGTTCCCTTACCGGTGGCTGGAATCCGCCGGGATCGGGCTCTCCGCATCCTTCCCAGCGGTCAGGATGTGCTCGGCGAGCAGCCGACTCACGCGATCGGGAACGCGTTCCGCGATCCAGTGATCGACTCCCTCGAGGACCTCGAACCGATACGGCCCGGTGACGTACCGGCGTGTCGCTTCGGCGGCATCTCGTCCGAACGCGCCGTCCTCGGTCGACCAGACGTAGAGCGTGGGCACCGTCACAGGACGGAGGGCGGGCGGAGGAGAGGCCGATGCAGCGTCCGAGGGTGCCGTGGCGGGCTCTGCCGACTCTGCGGGGCCGTCGGGTGATGTCGGAGGCTCCGTCTTCGTCGTGGTCGCCGATCTGCCGAACGCGGCTCCGTACCAAGCCAACGCGCCACGCAGTGCATCCCGATTCCCCAGGGCGCGCATGTACTCCGCGACGGCATCCGACGGCAGGTCGGAGTAGATGTGACGCAAGCGTTCCGCATCGTTCGCCAGCAACCTCACCTCGGCGCCGTCGGCGGCCAGGTCGGCGAAGTAGGAGGAGCGCTGCGCCTGGTCCGGGTTGGAGGCGCGGCTCGCCGAGAGCGCGGCGAAGTGCGGGGTCGAGAGCACCGTGAGTGTTCGGACGCGCCCGGGGGATCGGGTCGCGACGATCCAAGCGACGATCCCGCCCCAATCGTGTCCCACCAGATCGAAGCGATCCGCACCCAGCGCATCTGCCATCGCGAGAACGTCGCCGGCGAGGGTTCCGACCGCGTACTCGGAAACGTCCACCGGGCGGGCCTGCGGCGAATAGCCGCGTTGATCCGGAGCGACCGCCCGTAGGCCGAGGGCGCCTAGCGCGACGAGCTGGCTCCGGAATGCGTACGAGGTTTCGGGAAAGCCGTGCAGCAGGAGCACCAGAGGACCGTCCTCCGGACCGCAGGCACGGGCCTGGAAGGTCAGATCTCCGACCGGAATCTCGATCCGTTCGATCTCGTGCCTCCACGGCGAGCCCGAGCAGTCGACAGGCATCGACACCGACACCACCGAGGATGCGAGCAGGAGCACCGCCAGGCGGAACGGCGCCAGGCGAAACGGCGTCAGACGGGACGACGTCAGACGGAACGACGTCAGGCGGAACGGCGCTGGGTGTCCGTTTCGCAATGGATTCGGGGTCACAGGTCCTCCGATGGCTGCTCATCGTGGCCGCGTCGTGGACGCGCCACCACCCTGACAGGACCGCGACACCGGCTGGGCGCGACCGCT
>JAGQHR010000940.1 GCA_020431745.1 Candidatus Eiseniibacteriota bacterium | reverse complement strand
ACGGAGACGTACTACGAATCAAGCGTCGAAGCGTTGGAGCATCGTGCCGAACGTCTCCATACCGAGCTCGCGCGGTGGGAGCGGTTGGCGGCCGTGGGAAGCATGGCGGCCAAGGTCGCGCACGAAATCCGCAATCCGCTCTCGGCGATCTCGCTGAACGCCGAGCTCCTGCAGGACGAGGTCGCCGAGCTGCCGCCCGGACGCCGCTCGGAGGGTCGGCGGCTGCTCGGGAGCATCCTCGGTCAGGTCGATCGTCTGAACGCGTTGATCGAGGAGTATCTAGCCTTTGCAAGACTGCCCCGCGCGGAGCTGTGCAACGTCTCGGTGCCACGGGTGCTGGAGAAGCTGGAGCATCTGCTGCAAGGCGAGCTGCGCGTGCGCGGGATCGAGATGACGATGTCGGTGGATGCCGGGGTTCCGGAGATCGCGAGCGATCCGAGGCAGCTCGAGCAGGTTCTGCTCAACCTGCTCAAGAACTCGATCGAAGCGATGCCCGACGGCGGCCGCATCGCCGTGGTCGCGGAAGCTCGGGGCGACATCGTCGAGGTGCGAATCAAGGACACCGGCTGCGGAATTCGCGAAGAGCATCGGGCGGAGATCTTCGATCCTCTCTTCACGACCAAGGACGGGGGAACGGGTCTGGGGCTCAGCTTCGTGCAGCAGGCCTTGCGTGAGCTGCAGGGACGGGTGGAGTTCACCAGCACCGCGGGAGCGGGAACCGAGTTCGTGCTCCACTTCCCGGCGGCGTCCAGCGAAGCGGCAGGAGTGGATCAGGAGGAATGATGGTGGGAGCACGCGATGCGGAGAAGGCAGCGGCCGGAGCCAGGACCGAGGCGACCCTTCCCCGAGATCACGACGGGAAGGGTGACATGACCTCCGATGCGGAACGGGAGGAGCACGAGTCCGCCTCGTCGTCCGCTGTCGCGGCGTCGATCCCGCGAGGGAAGATCCTGGTCGTCGACGACGAGCCGGAGATTCGGGAGACGGTGCGCCGGATCCTGTCCAAGGAAGGCTACGAAGCGGACATCGCGGAAAGTGGGCGGATCGCGCTCGACAAGCTGGAATCCTTCCGGCCCGCGCTGGTGCTGTGCGACTACCGGCTGCCGGACCTCGATGGTCTGCAGTTGTTGCATCGCATCAAGGATCGGCATCCCGAGACCGAGGTCGTGCTCTTCTCCGGCTACGGGACGATCGACTCCGCGGTGCAGGCGATTCGCGACGGCGCCTACGACTTCCTCCAGAAGCCGGTGAAGCGGGTCACGATCCTGCGGACGGTGGAGCGCGTCCTCGAGAAGCACGCGCTGCTCGTCGAGAATCGTCGCCTCCGCGAAGAGCTCAGCGAAGTGCGCGGTCGGCGGGATCTGATCGCGGTCAGCGAGACGATGCGGCGAACCCTCGACGTCGTGCAACAGGTCGCGCAGAGCTCGGCGACGACGCTGATCGTGGGGGAGAGCGGAACGGGCAAGGAAGTCATCGCCAATCTGATCCACACCTCCAGCGAGCGGCGCGACGGGCCGTTCATCAAGGTGTCCTGCGCGGCGATCCCCGAGACGCTGCTCGAGGCCGAGCTTTTCGGCCACGAGAAAGGCGCGTTCACGGGCGCGGTGCATCAGCGCAAGGGGCGCTTCGAGCTGGCGCATATGGGGACGCTCTTCTTGGACGAAGTGGGCGAGATGAGCCCGACCATCCAAGTCAAGCTCCTCCGGGTGCTTCAGGAAGGTGAGTTCGAACGCTTGGGCGGGAATCAGACGCTGCGTTCGGACGTCCGCCTGATCACGGCGACCAACGTGGATTTGGAGGACGCGGTGCGCCACGGCCGCTTCCGCAGCGATCTTTACTACCGGCTCAACGTCATCACCGTGCCGCTGCCGCCTTTGCGGGAGCGTCGCG
>JAGQHR010000939.1 GCA_020431745.1 Candidatus Eiseniibacteriota bacterium | reverse complement strand
GGGGACCGACCGAGGACGTCGTCGAGCTCGCGGTCTATTCTTTCGGTGCCCTCAGCGTCACCTACAGCTTCCCGCTCCAGGGGGAACTCGACGATCTGGTTACCACCAGTGATTCCCTCTACGACGATGAGGTGCTCTTCAATGACGCCCGCACACGGGCGCAGGAGCTGCTCGATACCTTCGGTCGCACCGTCACCAAGCCCGCGCTCTCCGATATCGTCGAGGACTACATCATCTACCATCTCCGTCCGGGCACGGTCACGCCGGCGCAGCTTCTGGCGGATCACCGATCCCTCACCGCGCGCATTCTCCGGGCCGAGCAGGGCTTGCTTTCGGAGCACGAGATCCAGAACGCCCTCTCCAACACGCTCGCCTACGGTCCGGACGAGGTCGCGATCGTCGACTGGTTGGGAGCGATTCTCCTGGGCGCGGACATGGAAGACGAAAAAAACGTGCTGGAGCTCGCGAACGTCGAGCTCCTCGAGCTGCGCTTCCTCGATGCCAAGCTCGAGGAAGGTGTCGACTCCGCCTACGATCTGTTGGAGCGCAGCCGCCGGGCCTGGTGGGCGTTCGCGTTGCGCAGCCGGGAGCTCGAGCGTCTGGGACGGATGCAGGCCGACAGTACGATCCTCCTCGAAGGCAGCGACAACGCGCTCAAGCTCGTCGGGGAGGACTATCTGGCCCGCTTCTACGGGCAAGCGAGCGACAAGCTGCATTTTTCCGGATGGGAGGCCTCGATCGACCGGAAGCTGCGGATCCTGGAGAGCATCTACTCGCAGCTGTCCGACATCGCCGCGCATCGTCGCTCGGAGCTGCTGGAATGGATCATCGTGCTCCTGATCTCTGTGGAGATCGCGCTCTACTTCCTCGGACGGTAGCCCCGCAGACTCTTGCGGCACGCGTGGTACCGGGCGACGCCCGTCCGGGCGGTTCGAATCAGCGTCCGAACGCCGCGAATCCGCCCCAGTAGTAGGGATGGGGGTGGCGCGCGCGGGCGGCGCGGGCGGCAGCCCGGAGGGCGGCGTCCGTCTCCATTCCGGCGACCCTTCCCGCGTAGAAATCGCGAACCAGCCGCGACGTGCTGTCGTCGTGGACCTTCCAGTGGCTCGCAATCACGCACTCGGCCCCGGCCGCCAGGAAGGCGTGGGCCATTCCGGTCGGGTCGTCGCCCGTTCCGGTTTCGGTGAGACCGGTCTCGCACGCGCTCAAGAGGACGAGTTGGCAGCGACAGGGGCGCTCGCGGATCTCGAACGCGAAGAGCGCCCCGTCGCTCAAGGTGAGGTAGGAGAAGGCGGGGTTGTCGGCCCGGAAATGCCCGTGCGCGCTGATGTGGAGACAGGCTGCGGTTTCCATCCGCTGCAGCACGTCTGCTCGGGAAGGATCGTGCAACGTCTCCACTTCGCCGTCCCGCCCCTGGAGCACCTCGCGACTGGCCGCCAGCTCGGCGCGGACCGCGTGCGGCCCGTCCGTGATCATGCCCGCGAGCACGTGGAGTCCGCGATCGGAAGTCGGGGAACGCCGGATCGGTGCGCGGAATCCGTCCGTGGTGACCATCCGCCGGAAGGTCCATCGTTCGTCGATCCAGTTCTTCCCGTCGTGGAGGCACTCGAACGGAATGTGTCCCAACAGATCGTGGGGAACGATGAAGATCCGCCCCGGGTCGGGCAGCGTGTCCGCGACGGGGGCGAGCACGGCGTGGTAGAGCCGCTCGAGGAGGTGGCGGGCGGACGAAAGGAACGCCTCGGCCGGGGGCCCCATCGTTGCCTCCCGCACCCCACGGGCGTGGACGCTCGTGGCCATGGCCGGATCCGATGTCGGCGCGGTCAGGGCGATGACCTCGAACTGGTGGCGGAGATCCTCCAGCAATCCCTCGATCGAGCTCCGTTCCAGCTT
>JAGQHR010000938.1 GCA_020431745.1 Candidatus Eiseniibacteriota bacterium | reverse complement strand
CTGCACTATGTCCAGGCCAAGAACGGCATCGACCATTGGGACGAGCTGCGGCTCGTCACGCCCCTGGAAGAGGATGCGGTGGAGCCGTGGGCAGAAGCACGATCGCTCACGCTTCCGATCGAGGAGCTGCACGATGGGCCGGACCCGCAGGCCCGCTTCGGTTCCCTGCGCACCGAGGCGATGCGGCCCAAGAGCTACACAGCATGGGGCAAGGATCTGATCGCCCACCTCTACCGGAGCCGGCCGCTCGAGATGTTCGAGTCCGGCGATCCCAAGGCGTCTTCCAAGCCCGGCGAGTCCGAAGGAGAGTTTCGGGCTCGTCTCGTGCAGGTGACCCGGGAGGCGAGAGACCTCGAGATCGAGAAGCTGCGCGATCGTTATGGCGACAAGGCGCAGAAGCTGCAGGAGCGCATCGCGAAAGCGGAGGAGCGCAGAGAGAAAGAGCAGGAGCAGTACAAGCACCAGCAGTTCCAGACGGCAGTCTCGGTGGGAGCGACCGTGCTCGGCGCGCTCTTCGGTCGCAAGAAGCTCAGCGCCTCCAACGTCGGTCGGGCCACGACCGCGGTCCGCGGCGTGGGGCGGACGGCGCGGGAAAAGGGAGACATCGCGCGAGCCGAGGACCGTCTGGAGACGTTGCTCGAGCAGCGGGCCGCGCTCGAGGAAGAGCTGGCCCAACAGGTGGACGCTCTGGACGATGCGGTTCTTCCGGACCAACTGGAAGTGACGGCGTCGCCGCTCGCTCCCCGGAAGTCGGACATCGCGGTAGATCCGATCGGCGTGCTTTGGGCGCCGTGGCGCGTGACCCGCGTCGGCTTCACCGAGCCCGCGTTCCCGCCTGACATGATGGGTTGAACGGGAGCCGGAGAACCCGACAAGGTCGCTTGCCGGACGGGCCGACGAGCCCGTCCGTGTCTACTCTCGGGTCGTCAGCTTCCCTGCAGGGACGTGATGGAGTCGAGGATCTCGGACTCGTCCGGAAACCGTGACTCGTCGTACTTGTCGAAGATCTTCTTGCCGTCCACGTAGACGCGGAAGATGCCGTTGTTCAAGCGAACGAGCTCGGATTCGATGTCGAACTTGTCTTCGATGGCAGCCGCCAAACTGGAGGCTCGGGGGAGGTAGTTTCAAGCGCCGCAGTATTCGATCTTGATCTGCACCTAGACTCTCCTTCCGTTTCGGGACCGATCCATCACGGATCCCGCTCGCCTCGGGATCCCCTCTCGAACCCCAAGCCCGGCCGACCATGCCCGATCGCTTCGAACCGGCCCGACGCGTCCTGGGACTGGGAGATCGACGACCCCGGAGACTATAGCCTGCTCGCCCGCCCGGGAGGTCGATTTTGCCCATCTCGAACCTTGGATGCAGTTGCAGCCCAGTCGGTTGAGACTTCTTCTCAATCCCCCGGAGTCCGTCCGTACGGAACCGGGGCCACCCGGCCGATAGAGAAGCTGGGGACGGGCCGGTGGGTCCGTCTGCGGCACGGACACGCCCAATCCGAGGATCCACGCACATCATGGCGCTGCCACTTCCAGCCTCCAGGCCCGAGCCGGAGCACTCCGCACCCCGTCCTCGGGCACGTCGAGGATCGACTCCTGTCCAGGACTCGAGTCCCCGTCACGTCGCGCCGCTCCTGTGGGGGCTGCTGATTCTCTCGATCGCCTTCTTGGGGCTCGTCCAGATCTACGTCAAGCGAGTCGAAAGGGCGGCGATGCCATCGGCCGACATGTTCAGCGAGCTGCCGATAGTCCTCGCCGAAGGGCCGCTCTCGCCGGTGTCGCGCAGCGTCCTCGAGCTGCGGTGGGAGCCGGTCGACGGAGCCGCGTTCTATCATCTGCGGGTTCTGACCGACCGCAACGACCCGGTCCTCGACCCGGTCGAGGTCTGGTCCACCACCT
>JAGQHR010000937.1 GCA_020431745.1 Candidatus Eiseniibacteriota bacterium | reverse complement strand
CTCGCCACGAACCTCCACTCCCTGCGCCCTCTGATCACACCGCTCGCGCTCGCGGGCATGGGGGTGTCGGTGCTCGCCCCGGTCGCCCAATCGTTCTGCGGGTTCTACGTCGCGCGCGCCGACGCCAAGCTCTTCAACCAGTCGTCGCAGGTCGTGCTCGTCCGCGACGGCAACCGCACCGTCATCACGATGGCCAGCGACTACCAGGGCGATCCGGAGGAGTTCGCCCTCGTGGTGCCGGTGCCGACCTTCCTGGAGCGCGAGCAGATCCACATCGGCGACCAGGCGCTCATCGATCATCTCGACGCGTTTTCCGGTCCGCGCCTGGTCGAGTACTTCGACGACGACCCCTGCATCGTGCGTCAGGAATTCATGATGCAGGACCGCGCGGCCTCGGCGCCGTCCGGCGCGATGGAGAAGGAATCGGAGCGCTATCGCGGAGTGACCGTGGAGGCGACCTACACCGTCGGCGAGTACGACATCCTCATCCTCTCGGCCAAGGAGAGCGGCGGACTGGCCAACTGGCTGACCGACAACGGCTACAAGATCCCGGCGGGCGCCCAGGAGGTGCTCTCCAGCTACATCAAGCAGGACATGCGCTTCTTCGTCGCCAAGGTCAACCTGAAGGAGAAGGCTGCGCTCGGCTTCAGCCATCTCCGCCCCATCCAGGTCGCCTACGAGAGCGCCAAGTTCATGCTTCCGCTCCGGCTGGGCACGGTCAACGCGTCGGGTCCTCAGGATCTGATCCTCTATGCGATCACTCCGAACGGTCGGGTCGAGCCGACGAACTATCGCTCGGTGCGCGTTCCTTCCGGTATCGACCTGCCCGAGATCATCGCGGACGACTTCCCCGCCTTCTACAAGGCGCTCTTCGATCACCAGGTGGAGAAGGAAGGAATGCGCGCGGTCTTCACCGAGTATGCCTGGAACATGAGCTGGTGCGATCCCTGCGCGAGCGATCCGCTCTCTCCGCAGGAGCTGGCCGAGCTGGGAGTCTTCTGGCTGGAACAGGACAATCGGCTGCGTCCGCGGCAGACCTCCGGAACGTTCCTGACCCGGATGCATGTCCGCTACGATCGCGACCACTTCCCCGAGGATCTGCTGCTGCAGGAGACCGGAGATCAGCAGACGTTCCAGGCCCGCTACGTGATGCGTCATCCCTGGCGGGGAGCCCCGGTGTGCGCGGCCGCGCGCGAGTACCTGAACCAGCTGAAGGTGCGCAAGCAACAGGAAGCGCAGGCGCTGGCGGAGCTGACCGGATGGAACCTGGATGAGATCCGCGGCAAGATGAACATCGATCAGTATCAGCCGGTGACCGATCCCGAACCCTGGTGGCGTCGTCTCTGGAAAAACTGACGCACCAAGGCCCGCGCCCGGCCGCTCTCACGAAAAACGGTGACGGCACGACGCGGGCGCCCTCGGCTGGGAATCGGCGTGGGGATCAGAATGAGAAGAACCGCTTCAGCCGCGCGAAGAATCCGTCGCGATGGAGACCGCACTCGTCCTTCGGCTCGGTGCCGCTGAGGAAAACCTCGTCGACCGTCTCGGGACAACGCGACCCGGCGAGCTGGCCGGATTGGGGATCGATCCGAGCCTCGACGATGCGGGGCGGACGGGTGAACGCGCCATCGCCGCCGGGGGGCTGCACCGCCCGCATGAGCGCCGCCCAGATCGGAAGCGCGGCGCGGGAGCCGGAAAGACCGACCCGGCCGCCTCGATCGAATCCCACCCAGACGCCCGCGACCCGCACGGGCGAGAATCCGACGAACCACGCGTCCCGGTAGTCATCGGTGGTGCCGGTCTTTCCCGCGAGTGCTCCCCGGGCTCCGAGCCCGCGAGCACTCTGACCCGTCCCGCGATCGATGACACCCTCGAGTAGATTGGTCACGAGATAAGCCTCG
>JAGQHR010000093.1 GCA_020431745.1 Candidatus Eiseniibacteriota bacterium | reverse complement strand
TGGAGCTCCTGATCGGAGAGTCCCTGGAGGACCGTCTGGCGCGCCGTGGTCGCCTGCCGTTCGCAGAGGTGCGCGACTTGGCCAAGCCGCTCCTCCGTGCTCTCCACGCGGCCCACCGGGCGCAGGTGGTTCATCGGGATCTCAAGCCCGGCAACGTGATGTTGATTCCGCGCGAGGACGGAGAGCAGGTGCTCGTCACCGATTTCGGGGTGGCGGTGGCGACCTCCGGGCCGAGCGCATCGTCCGGCTGGCTCGGATCGCCGGGCTACATGGCACCGGAGCAACTGCGGGGTGAAACCGTCGGGCCTGCCGCCGATATCTACGCGTTGGGGACGCTCCTCTTCGAAGCACTGTCCGGCCGGTTGCCCTATGAGGTGGATCCGCGCGAGATCCTTCCGGATCTGCTTCGCCGCCGTTTGCGCCACGAGCCGCCCGCGTTGCGAACCTACCTGCCCGAGATCGACGCGCGTTGGGAGGCGGCGATCCATCGCTGTCTCTCCCGGGATCCACGAGACCGATTCCCGTCGTGCGAGGACCTGCTGCGGGCCTTGGGACTCGAAGGAGAGCGGCGGGTCGAGTCGATCGTCTTCCTGACTCCCTCCCTCGTCACGGAGGTGGTCGAAGGGGCGGATTCCGCGGACGTGGGCTGGCCGTCGCTCGTCCACGACCTCGTCTCGGGGTTGGTCGCGCGAGGGGATGAGATCCGGGTGCCGCGTTCCCAGGACGTCGCGCGCGTCGAACGGGATCTCGGCATCGACGTCTCCGAACCGACGGAAGCGGACATCGTGCGGATCGTGCAAGCGTTCGGAGTGCAGCGAGCCGCCCTGCTGCGGATGGTTCGCTCAGAAGGCGGCCGGCTGGAGTGCCGGTTCCATGATCGGAACGGTACGACGACGGACGTCATCGCCTGCGAGCGCGGCGAGCGAACCTGGATCGAAGCGGCCGAGCGAATCGCCGAATTGGTCCGTCTGGAGCTGGGTCTCGAGCCGCTCTCCGCGGGTTCGCAGGAACGCGTGCTCGCACTCCTGCCTCGCGGTGATGCCGCCCGGGCGGCCTATGCGGAAGGGCTCGACGCGTTGCGTGCTCGGGAAGTCGGGCGTGCCGTCGATCGGTTGCGCGAGGCGGCCGCGCTCGATCCGGAGTGTGCGGCCGTGCAGGCGGCCCTGGCCGATTCTTTCGAGGTGTCGGGCGAACAAGCAGCGGCGGCAGCGGCGGCCAAACGCGCCGTGTTGTGTTCGGCGGGTCTCGATCGTCGCGAACAGATCGAGCTGGAGGCTCGCGAACGCGGGTTCGCGCTGGATCGGGTGCGCTGCGAAGAGCTCTATCGCGCCCTCATGATCTTCTATCCCGATGTTACCGAGTATCCGCTCCGGTTGATCGCGCTGCTGGGCCAGGCGGGTCGCGCGCCCGAGGCGTTCGGTCTGCTCGAGTCGCTGCGCGCGCAGGAGCTTCCTCCCGAGGCCGATCTGCGGGCGAATGCTCTGGAGTGCGATCTCAAGCACTACGTCGGGGACATCCGCGGGATGGCGGCCGCGGCGGACGCTCTCACGGAGAAGGCGCGATCACTGGGCGCGACGCGGCTGCTCGCGCGCGGCTGCCAGTCCGCCGGCACGGCGCGGGTTGAGCTCGGGGAGCTCGACGAGGGTGTGGCCCTGCTGGAGGAGGCGCTCGGACTCTATCGAAAGATCCGCGATCTCGGCGGTGAAGTCCACGTGACCAACACGCTGGGGTCCGCGGCATTGACCGGAGGCCGCCTCCAGGAGGCCGGCGAGCGCTATCGCAACTGTGTCCGTGCCTGCCGGGAGCTCGGTCTGCAACAGTCGATCGGGACGCCCATCCACAACCTGGCTTCCGTCGAAGAGCAGCGTGGGTATCCGGACGAAGCGTTGCGTCTGTATGACGAAGCGTTGCAGTACCACACCCAGGAGGCGAATCGTCGTAGCCACGTCTGGTCGATGCACGGGCGGGCGGGTGTACTCCATCTGTTGGATCGGCTCGACGAGGCGGAGGACTGCTGGCGGCAGGCCCTGCAGGCGTGCTCCGCGACGGGAGATGCCCACGGAGAATCGAACCTGCGCGCGGGCCTGGGGCTGTTGTTGCTGGATCGCGGCCAGATTGCGGAGGGGACGGCGCTGCTGGAAGAGAGTCTGACCCTCGCGCGCCAGACCGATGTGGGATACTGGATCACGTACGTCCTGGGTGCCTTGGGTCGGGCCGCGCAGCTCTCGGGAGATCTTGCCGCAGCGCTCGCCTGGGTCGATCAGATTGCCGAATCCGAAGCGGGGGAGCAGTCTTCCGGTGCGCGCTCGAGGGAGGAGCTTCGCGGCATGTTGAGTCGGGCGGAGATTCTGCACTCTGCCCGCCGAACGCCGGAGGCGCAGGAGCTGGTGGACTTGGTGGCTCGGCGGGCGGCTTTGACGGAAAGCTTCGAGTTGGAACAGCGATGCGAGATCCTGCGCGCGCACATGCTGGAATCATCGGGAGATGTCGAGAATGCTGCCGCGCGTCTCGAAACCGTGAAGAAGCGGCTGGGGAAACGCGGGTATCGCTTGTTGGTTCGACAAATGGACGAGCGCGTGATTGACGCGCCGCCGCCGGGATCGGCCGAGGGAAGTCCGTCGACCCGGGGACGGAGTTCTCGGTGAAGCACCCACAGGGAACCGCCGGGCCCGATCGAACGCGCACGGTGTCGAAAGAAACGGTCGAGCGCCCCGGTAGCGATACGAACCTCCGCCGTCGCCGCTCTCCGGCCTCCCAGTTCGCGCTCGTTCTCGTGGGTTCCCGCCAGACGCCGCAGCGGATCGGGGAAGTGTTGCTTCTACCGTCGCGGAAACCCTTCGTGGTCGGACGCTTCGACCCCGAGGCGCTGTTTCCCGGTGAGGAGTGGGCGATACCGGTGCGACAGCGTCCCGGGGCGACCGAGACGGTCGGTCCCCTGGAGCTTCCCGATCACGTCTCCCGGCGCCAGCTGCGCCTTCTGGCAGAACGAGATGGCGTGCGGGTGGTCGTGGAGGGGAAAGCCGGAGTCCGGGTGGACGACGAGATGGCTCTGCCGGCCGGTGAGGACGCTCTGATCCAGCCGGGCGCGACGATCTCGATCGAAGACGATCTCTGCCTCTTTCTGACGACACGACCCGTGACGCTGCCTTCCGTGCGGGCTCGCCAGGCGGAAGAGTGGTCGGCCTTCGGATTCGGGGAGGCCGATGGCAACGGCATGGTCGGTGAGAGTCCCGCGATTTGGTCGCTGCGCGATCGTCTCGCATTCGTCGCGGGGATGAGCCAGCACGTCCTGCTCGTCGGTCCGAGCGGGACCGGTAAGGAGATGGCCGCGGCCGCCGTGCACCGTCTTTCGCCGCGCGCCGGCAAAACCCTCGTCACCCACAGCGCGGCGGACATTCCGCCGACCCTGCTGGAGGCGGAGCTCTTCGGAAATCGCGCCGATTATCCCCAAGCCGGGATGCCGGCTCGGTCCGGCCTCATTGCGACGGCGCACGGATCGACGCTTTTTCTCGACGAGCTCGGCACGCTGCCGGTCGATCTGCAAGCGAGGCTGCTGCGCGTGCTCGACGAAGGCGGACGTTTCCGGCGATTGGGAAGCGACGAGCCGCAAGTCGCGGACTTCCGTCTGGTCACCGCGACGAACCAGCCGCTCGAGCTGATCAAGCACGACTTGCGGGCTCGCCTCGAGCACGTCGTGGAGATTCCGTCCCTGAACCAGCGACGCGAGGACATCCCTCTCGTGGCACAACGGCTCCTCCTCCGGATGAGCGAACGCGCGGCCGACCGCCGGCAGGTTGAACGATTCTGGGATCGCGAGTCCCGTCGGTTCCGCGTTTCCGTCGATCTGACCCGGGCCCTGGTGCGGCACGACTACTCGCTCAACGTCCGGGAGCTCGAGCAGTTGTTGCTGGCGTCGATCTTCGAAAGCGACTCGGACGAGCTGGAGCGGACGGTCTCGGTCGAGTCCCGGCTGCGCTTGCCGCAGCGCTCCACCGAGCGGGAGACGACCCTCGACCCGGCGGCCATCCATGCCGCGCTGGATCGCGAGGACGGGAACGTGGCCGCCGCCGCGAGGCGCCTCGGAGTCAGCCGTTTCCAGCTGATCCGTCTCATGCGCAAACACGAAATCTCCCGGTCGGCACCGGCTTCGGACGAAGCGGACGGCGATTGACAGGAACGGCGAAGCCGGCCGATATGGAATCCCGCGGCTTTGGACCGATTGCAATCCGCCGATTTCTATCGTGGGGGGCGCTCCCGGACGCTCTCGTGAGGGCGTGGACGGGGACCGCGTGATCGCGCCAACCCGGTTTCTGCTACCCTTGGGGTGTGTCGTAGTCGTTTCGAGGGCCGTCTCATCATGCGCTTTCTGCGATCCGCTCTGCTGATTCCGTTGGGATTGACGATCGCCTTTCTTCTGGCGGAAGGCCTGTGCCGGTTGTATCTGGCGATCGTGCCGGCTCCGCCCGATTCGCCGTATCTGGCCGACCGCCAGGCGATTTACCGGCTTCGGCCCACGCCGGCCGCAGAGATCGAGGACCCGGACGACGTCATCAATAGCCTGGGATTCCGTGATCGGGAACACGCCACCGAGAGAGTCCCGGGGACCGCGCGCATCATGGGATTGGGAGACTCCTTCGTCTACGGACGCGTCTCTCTGTCCGACAACTTCCTTCGCGTGACCGAATCCCGAATCAACAGCAAGTCGGATGCGAATCCCCCTGTCGAGATGTATCTGATGGGTATCGGTGGATACTCGACGGAGAACGAGCTGGGGGTGCTCAGGGAGTTCGGTCCCCAGCTGCAACCCGACCTCGTCGTCCTGAACTTCTTCGTCGGCAACGACATCCTGGGGATTCCGGTCCGTGGAGAGGTCCTGCGGGGTAGGCTCTATTATGTGGGATCACCCCACACGATTCTCAACGTTCTGCGCAAGTCGCGGGTCTTCGTGGTCTCCGAGTCCTTCTTCCTCACGAACATCAAGAGACGTCTGCTTCGCCGTCGCATCCCGATGGCGAACGTAGGCACCGAGAGCCGCGAAGTCGCAGGTGCCCGTCCCGATCCGGCGGGGACGGATACGAGCAGCGCAGCGGTTACCCCCGATGTTGCCTCCTCGTCAGGAAAGCAGGACGCGGGACCCGCCGCGAGACCTCCGAGCCGGGAGTACCTCTACATCCAGGAAAAGCGATTTCCAATCTACCTCCGCAAACAGCGCGGTAAGGAAACGCGTTGGTGGCGCAAGGCGGAGCAGTATCTGGCGGGAGTGGACGACTGGTGTGCCGAACACCACGTGCCCTGGGTGCTCGTGATCATTCCAACGGAGGTGCAGGTCGACGCGCAGGTTCGCAGGCAGGTGTTGGATGGCTTGAATCTCTCCGCCGACGACTTCGATTTCGAAAGACCGCAACGACGATTGCGGGATTTCGCCTCGGCGCGTGGGATCGAGTGTCTCGACCTCCTGCCGCTCATGCGCGAACGGCACCGGACCGAGGGACGCCTCTACGTACCCAACGATACTCACTGGAACGATCGAGGGAATCACATCGCGGGCGAGGCGCTTGCCGGCTTCATCACCGATCGCGGTCTACTGACCGGGAAAGAATCGGGCGGCGTACGAGCGGAGGAGACGAGCGGCACCCAGCACGCGACGATGCCCGCAGGTCGTTAGACGCGCTATCCGGCCGCGGCGCTCGCCGCGACAGCCGCGGCGACGGCGGCCTGCATCTCTTCGATGATCTTCACCACCGTCTTCGCGAACGGGTCGGACTTTGTGAGCTCCTTGACCTGACGGTTCGCTTCCCGCCGCTCACCTTTTTCGAACACCTGCTTCGTGAGCTTGCAGGCGCCCATGAGTGCGATCAGTCCGGCCGTCCTTTTGTCGGGGTCCCGATGGTCGCGCAGCGTGGAGCGGATCCTCTGCCGAATCTCGACCTCGGGGGCGGAGGAGCGTTCCGGGTAACGCCGGACCGGAAAGATCCAGAGGATGCGTCCTTCTTCGCTCGCGAGAATCCCCTTCGCGACGAGGGTTTCCGCCACCCGATGATGGAGCGGCTTGATTTTCTTGGGGATCGTGCGGATCCAATGCTTGGCCTTCTTCGGCTTGTCGGCGGTCCGAAGGAGATCCAGAACCTCGTCGAGAAGGAGGGAGGTCGTTCGGGTCGTCCGCTCCACCCGCACGAAATCGCCGTCCAGACGAATCCGTTCGAGAGTCAGGAGCTCGACCAGGGCGGCACCGGCCAGTCCGAAGCCGATCTCGTTCCCGGCGAGCTGGGATCCCTTCTGATCGTGAAGGGAGAGCAGCATCAGCTCTTCCATGATGGTGAGATTCGAACTTTTCATGAACCCGACACTAACGCGATCGCGACGCTCAGTCACGTCCGGCAATCCCGAGATGCATTCCGGGCAAGTTCGCGGTCCAGGAAGATCTTCGGGCGGCAGCGCAACGTTGTCCTTCTTTCCCTGACGCGAGTACGATGGGCACCGGGGTGCTCCAAGCTCGGCAGGAGGGAGTTTCGTGGACAACGGGACGAAGAACACAACGGTGTCGAACCAGCTGGTGCGGTCGAGCTCGGTGCCATGGAAGCTCCTGGACGAACCCGGGATCCAGGGCGTGCACGTGAAGAGCCTTCGCTTCGATGCGGAGGAGAAACGGTCGCCGACCATCCTCCTCAAGTTCGATCCCGGAGCGAGCTATCCTGCGCATGCTCATCCGGCCGGCGAGGAGATCTTCGTGCTGGAAGGGGAGGTTCGTCTGGGTGCGGCCCATCTTCAGGCCGGGGACTATCTCTACACCGCGCCCGGCAACAAACACGCGGTGTTCTCCGCGAGCGGCTGCATCCTACTCGTCAGTGTTCCCGAGGAAGTAGAGATCCTCCGGGAGCGCGGAGGAAACGCCGAGTCCTGACGGCTGGACCCGGGATCGGATGCCGCCTCCGAACCGACCGCCGAAGCTCTGGAATAGACGATTCGCCGGTCGCGCCCCCCGCCCAACGCGACCGGCGATCGTCTACTCCGGGCGCCGTCACCGCACGCGGATCAGCTTCGTGGTCGCGTGACCGCTGCCCGAGTCGAAGAGCGCGAAGTAGATTCCGTTGGGGACATCGCGCCCGACCTGCCCGGGATCCCACGCGATCTGATGCGTTCCGGCGACGAGGATTCCGTCGACCGGACGAGCCACTTCTCTCCCGCTCGCATCGCAGATCCGCAACACGGCCGGTCCCGTTCGTGGTTGCTCGAAACGCAGGGTCGTCGCGCCCCGGAACACGCTGGGATAGGCCGCGAGTTGCAGGCTGGGAACGTCGCCCGTCTCGACCGAGCTGACGTTCATCCGACGGCGGAAGTCCATCTCGGATGCCGTGCTGCGCGTCGGGTAGATCCAAGGAGACCGCTTCCAATAGGGTCGCTCGCCCAAGAGCCGCGCCCGCCAATGGTAGGCACCGGGATTCAGCGAGGGAGAGAGCAGCGTCGTGAATACCCGACTTCCTTCGGCCTGCGGCTCGCCGGTGTCCGCCCAGGTCGAGAAGATCGTGCCGGTTCCGTCGAAGGCGACGTCGAGCGGCTTGACCTCGACTTCGAGCCGGATGCGATCGCGCCCGAGTGGACTGGAGAGATAACCCCCGAAGCGCATCTGACTCCCGCTGACGGCGCCCAACAACGGCACCACGGCGGTCAGGTTCGAAGTGTAGGCGAGAAGCTGCCGGGGTCGTCCCTCTCCGATCGTGGGATTGGTCGTGCCGCCGTTCCACATCCCGTTGCCCGGCCAGAGATGGGCGATGCCGGAGCCGGAGGCCTGACCGACCTGTCCCGGCGCGCCGGCGAGGATGTCGGGGAATCCATCCCCGGAAACGTCTCCGGTGGCGAGGGACTTGCCGTGATAGCCGAAGGCGATGTTGCCGTCGGTCCCGAACCACGGATTGGTGTCGAAGGGTGCGCGATACGCCCAGACCTGACCTTCGTCTTCCTGTCCGTTGTCGACACCCGGCGATCCGACCACGACGTCGCCGAGTCCGTCCTGATCGAAATCGGCACCGCCGACCGACCAACCGAACCAGGCTTGCGGGTGCTGCGCGGTCCAGGTCTTGGCCAGGACGAGCGACGAACCGACGGGGGCACCTCGATAGAGCTCGGCATGTCCCTGATCCGTCGACCCGTAGTACGGAGCGCCGATGACGACGTCGGCGTAGCCGTCGCCGTTGGTGTCCCCCGCGCTTCCAACCGAGAATCCGAACTGCGCGCCCGCATCGTCGGATTCCAAGAGGTAGCCCGGCCCCACGATTCCGCCGGCGAATCCGAAGTAGACGAAGGCGACTCCTTCGTCGTTTTCGGGATGATCGTAGAGCGGCGCGCCCACGATCACGTCCGAGTGGCCGTCGCCGTCGACGTCTCCGGCGCACGCGACGCTGAAGCCTAGCTTGGCGCCCGCCTGATCGCCGGTCACCGACCACGCGGGTGCCGTAGCGAGACCGGAGGCGGATCCGAGATAGGCATAGGCGCGGCCGTACTGCGCGGTCCCGTCGGCGCCGGGCGCACCGATGATGACGTCGGCATAGCCGTCGGCGTTGAGGTCACCCGCGCTCGCGACCGCGGATCCGAATGCATCCCCGGCGTTCGGCCCGCTCACGGTCCAGGCGGGAGCCGCTTCGAGACCC
>JAGQHR010000936.1 GCA_020431745.1 Candidatus Eiseniibacteriota bacterium | reverse complement strand
CGCAGCGTCCGCTCCAGATCCTCCTGACTGACGGTTGCCGGGGGGCGCTCCGGATACTCGGACGCGGAGAGGATGAGAACGTCGATCGGCCCCAGGCGGGACTCGGCCCGTTCGGCGAGCGCCAACGCCTGCGCAGGCTCTGCCAGATCGGCCGCGAACGTTTCTGCCCGCCGTCCGGCGCTGCGGACGCGCGCGGCGAGCGCTTCCGCGGGTTCCCGCCGCGAGTGGTAGTGCAGGGCGAGGTTCACGCCCCGCGCGGCCAATGCCTCGGCGATGCTCCGCCCCACCCGCACGGCGGCTCCGGTGATCAAGGCATTGATCCCGTCGAGTGAGCGCGGTCCGGTTTCCATGCATCCTCCGGAGGGTTGAGCAGTGTGCGTCGATCGATCCGGAAGCGGATAGTAGCAGGGCCCAGAGACTGGCTCCCGCAAGTTCCGCCGCGTACACTGCCTGACGAGCCTGCCGGCATCGGGCCGCGGCCCGCCACGATCGCGCGAAAGGAAGCCTCCATGATCGACTTCGAGCTCACCGACGAACAGAAGGAGCTGCAGCGACTGGCCCGCGAGTTCGCGCAGAAGGAGATCGCACCGCAGGCCCGCCATCACGACGAAACGGGTGAGTTTCCCCGGGAAATCTGCCGCCAGGCGTGGGAATTGGGTCTCATGAACACCCACGTTCCCGAGGAGTACGGTGGTCTCGGGCTCGGCACGTTCGAGGGGTGTCTGATCGCCGAAGAGATGGCCGCGGCGTGTTCAGGGATCGGGACCGCGATGGAGGCGAACACGCTCGCGGAGGCCCCGGTCATCCTGGGCGGGAGCGACGATCAGAAGAGGCGTTGGCTTGCTCCGATGACCGAGAGCTTTCGTCTCGCCGCGTACTGCGTCACCGAACCGGACGCGGGGAGTGACGTCGCCGGCATGAAGACCGTCGCCCGCCGGGACGGCGACTCCTACGTCCTCGACGGCAGCAAGATGTGGATCACGAATGGCGGGGTCGCCGACTGGTACTTCGTCGTGGCCTACACCGATCCCGATCGACGCCACGAAGGGATGTCCGCCTTTCTGATCCCGCGGGACGCGCCCGGAATCGAGGTCGGAAAGAAAGAACAGAACATGGGCCAGCGCGCCAGCGACACCCGGGCCGTGACGTTTCGGGGCGTTCGGGTTCCGGTGGAGGACCGCGTCGGGGACGAAGGTCAGGGTTGGCGGTTGGCGATGGGGGCCTTCGACCGCACGCGTCCGGTAGTGGCGGCCGCCGCCGTCGGGGTGGCACGGACCGCACTGGCGCATGCGCTGCGCTACTCGACGGAGCGATCGACCTTCGGGCGACCGATCGCGCGGCATCAGGCGATCGCGTTTCTGATTGCGGAGATGGCGCGGGATGTCGAAGCCGCACGCCTCCTGGTTTGGAAGGCCGCCTGGAAGATCGATCGCGGAGAGCGGAACACCCTGGAAGCGGCCTACGCGAAGCTCTTCGCGGCCGACACCGTGATGCGGGTGACGACCGACGCGGTGCAGGTGCTGGGCGGGTACGGCTACAACCGGGAGTATCCGGTCGAGAAGCTGATGCGGGACGCGAAGGTCTATCAGATCTACGAGGGGACGAGCCAGATCCAGCGCCTGGTCATCGCCCGCGAGCTCTACGCGCAGCTCGGATCCTGAGCGCCGGCGGGGGGACCCTCACCAGCGGGGCGATCGAACCACTCGGGATGCGCCCCCCGGCACTCCAGGGTGATTTGGTGCGGCATCGCGCGGAACTGGCCCCAGCCGGTCCACCCGTCATCGAGATTCTCCAGATGCTCGATCACGTCGGGAAGCTCATCCCAGGGCGCCTCCCTCCACGCCTCGATCTGCTCCCCCTCGTCCTCGGGGACGAGCGGGGCGTCAGAGACGGGGAACACGA
>JAGQHR010000935.1 GCA_020431745.1 Candidatus Eiseniibacteriota bacterium | reverse complement strand
TCGGGTCCGGTCCCGGGCGCGTGATCGCACTCTCGGCGATCGGGAATCCGGAATCGTTTCACCGCACGCTGGTCACGCGCGGCCTGGAGATCGCCGACCGGTTGGTGCACCGGGACCATCGTCGTCTCACGGACCAGGACGTGGCGAACGCGGACACGGCGGCCCGGCGCACGGGAGCCGACTGGATCGCCTGCACGGAGAAGGACCTCTGGAATCTTCCGGCCGCCTGGCGCCCGCGGGTGCCGCTGTTGGTTCCCCGTCTGGAGGTCACCGTCGAGCGGGAGGCGGATCTGCTCCGCTTCCTCGAAGCGCGTTTGGCCGGAGCGTCTTGACGGCCGGTCAGGCCTTGGCCGTCTCCCGCCACTTCTGGATCCGCTCGAAGAAGAGGTTCGTGAACTCGTCGACCTCGTGCGCGGGGAAGAGGGCCTGCACCTTCTTGCGCACCGCGTCCTTGGCGGCCTCGGTGCCGAAGAACTCCCAGGCCACCTCGTCGAGATGTCCCAGGTGGCGGGTGCAGAACTCCTGGAAGCGTTCGGTCTGGAAGCGCTGGTGGGCGATTGCCGCGTAGGCCTCCAGCTTCTCGGGGAAGCTCCGCTCGGAACGCGCGACGTCGTAGTACGGCTCCCAGTCCAGATTTCGGCGCATCGAGCGGCGGGTCACCGCGCAGAAGATCGCCCAACGAATCTTGGAGATCACGAGCCAGGGGAAGTGGAAGTGGAGCGAGGTAACCTGCGAGTCGGGGCAGGGGTTCGCGAAGTCGATGGGATACCAGGTTCCGCCCTGAAGGAGCGCTTCACAGGAGTTGAAGTCCCAACCGAAGAACGAGTTGATGGTGAGCGTGGTGCGGGAGAGGGTTTCCTCGTCCGCGGCCCCGACGAAGTCCGTCGCCATCGTGTAGCGATCATGGAGGGGGGCCGACGGGTCGTACTTGATGAGGTGCGTTTGGGGACCGATCCCGACGCAACGCACGAAGACGTCCCAATTCTCCACGGAACGTTGCAGGTGCATCACGTACTTCCCGCTCTGCTCGTAGGCCGTGCGGAGGGCCGCCTCGTTGTCGATCCGGCTGACGCCCTTCCAGCCCCCGCCGTCGTACGGCTTCATGAACATCGGGTAACCGAGCTTCTCCCCGACTTTGCCGAGGTCGAAGAGGCGCGCATAGCGCTCGAGAGTCGTCTGGAGATCCTCTTTGGGATCGTATTCCTTGGGAGGGACGAGCCAGGTCTCGGGGATGGGGAAGCCCAGGCGCATCATCGCGCAATAGCTGGTCTGCTTTTCCATCGACTGCACCGACCAGGGATTGTTGAAGACGTAGAGGTCGTCCATGAGGACGGCCTTTTTGATCCACTCCCGGCTGGTGTGGTACCAGTGGGTGAGTCGATCGATCACCAAGTCGTACCGACACGGTTGACGTAGGTCGAAGGGCTCGATGGTGACCCGATCGACCTTGATCCCGACGGTGTCTCCCTCGTAAGGGATCGCGAGATCCAGCTTTTGGACGATCTGCTCGAAGCAGAGGGGCCAGCAGATGTCGGCGCCCAGGGAAAGGCCGATCAATCGGGTCTGTTGGGCCACGAAAAAACTCCTCGAAGATGTGCCAGGCGCCGGCGCGGTCGAGCCTCTGGGGGGAGTCCCGGCCGCGGCAGGGAAAGAGCCCCCGCGAATCAGAGGCCTCTATTCATACACCATCCAGAGAGGTCCGGGGAACAACCAGGAAAGGCCGTTGCGGAAGGTGTCGCGCCAGTTCTCCCAGTTGTGTCCGTCCCGAGCTTCCACGTACTTCACGTCCATGCCGGTGGACTGGAGCAGCGGTGCGATCGAACGGTTCTCGTAGATGAGGGACTCGTAGATTCCGCAGGTGAGGTAGACCTTGTCGGAGATCGCGGTGGGGTTGTTCCGGAA
>JAGQHR010000934.1 GCA_020431745.1 Candidatus Eiseniibacteriota bacterium | reverse complement strand
GGGTCCGAAACGAGCGTGACCTTCTCCATGGGCACGCAGAGGCGCACCAGGATTTCCGAGATCACGAGAGCCACGATGAGAGTGGTGACAAGCAATCCCAGACTGCGGAACGTTTGGCGGGGGCGGCCTTTCTTCGTCACCTCGATGCTCCCTCCTGAGGGTGAAGCCATCGTCGACAACTCGAGCCTAGGGGACCGGGGAGCGCCGACCAAGGGGCCGTTGCGTTCGAACGTCCCGAATTCTTGGCGCCGCGGCCGTACTCCCTTGGGCGCGTGATAAGATCCGCCCGTCTTGCTTGCCCGATCATCCAGACTCGCTGTTCACCTGACGCGGGAGCCGACCGCTTTCCGGCGGACTCACACGAGGGTCACAGAGTGAAAGTACTTCACGTCCTGGATTTTTCCCCACCGTTCTACGGGGGGCTCGGGAAACACCTGGATGCTCTGGGCAGCGTGATGCGCGACGAGGGCCACGAACTACACCTCGCGTTTCCCCGTGAGAGGGCCTGGTTCGAGCAGGCCGCGAAGACCGCCGCCACTGTGAGCGCGCTGCCGCAAATCGTGAGACCTGTCCGGTCCGGTTTCGCGGATGTCATCGACCGAGTGGGCACACGAGCGGAATATGACATCGTTCATCTGCACTTCTCGTTCGCGCTGCCTCTCGCGTTGGCGCTGAAACCTTCGCGACGAAGGCGCTTCCGCGTCGTGTACCACTGGCACAATCCCCCGAAGTCTTTGCTGCGGCATCGGGAGAATCGCGCACACGGAGTCGACGCGGAGGGCGATCGTATGGAAGCAGCGAGGCGCAAGGCTGGCGGATCCGCGATTCGCGCATGGTTGAAGCGGTCCGTGAGTGATCTTGCCGCCCGAAGCGGCGACGGGATCATCCGACGACACGTCGCGGTGAGCGGGGAGATCCGCGATCTGCTGGTCGAACATCGGTGGACCCGCCCGCGGAAGATCGTATGCATCCCGAATCGTCTTCCGAGGATGCCGAACGGGGCCGCCGGACGAATCGTCGAGCGGCGCGAGCTCGTCGTCGGCTCCGTGGCCAACTTTCGGGAGCAGAAGGATCACGCCACCCTGCTCCGTGCCTTTGCTCGCTGCCTGCAGCATAGATCCGACATTCGATTGCTGCTCGTGGGTGACGGGACCACACGCCCCGCGGCCCTGGCGCTCGCTCGAGAGTTGGGGATCGAGGCCCGAGTGGATTTCCGTGGCTACATGGGTGTCCCCGACGCCGCCTACCGGGAGATGGACGTGTTTGTCCTTTCGAGCCACTACGAGGGGCAGGGGATTGTGGTTCTGGAGGCGATGGCGCACGGGCTGCCCGTCGTCGCCACCGATCTCCCCGCGATTCGGGAGACGATGGAAGGGTGCGAGATGGAGATGCTGGTTCCGTCTCGTGATCCGGATGCGATGTCGAGTGCGATCCTGAAACTGCTGGAGTCGCCGTCCCTCCGCGCGGACATGGCGCAAATGGCTCGGCGCGCTGCGGCGAGGCTCGGTTCCACGGAGGATTGGGCGCGATCACTCATCGATCTCTATACGGCCGTTCTCGGAGAACGATAGAGCTTCCCGTACTGGGCGAACCCTCCTGAGGCTCGTGCGGCAGTCCGACTGAGATGCGGTCTCAGTCGCGCCCCGGTGAGATGGCAGCCGACGTGCCGTTCATGTACGCGACATCCGCAGCCCGCCCTCGGCGACTCATCCCGGTAGAATGAGCATCCCCCGATCGCAGACCGGTCGGTCGCGCGGAGATCGCTCCGACGGAACGGGACGATCGCGCACGGGCTGGTTGTGGGACGGGGTGCCGTCATCGAACCCAGCGCCTGACCAGGCTCGGAGGACGCCATGACCGGTTCTCGCCGACCTCCCCGTATCCGATCACGATCCGAAGAAGC
>JAGQHR010000933.1 GCA_020431745.1 Candidatus Eiseniibacteriota bacterium | reverse complement strand
GAGCGCCTCGTCCCACCGTCCCTGGGTGTCGATGACATTCGCGGCGAGGAGCTGTGCCTGCGAGACGATGTCCACTTTGGACGGATAGATCTTCTCCACCCGATCGAAGGCGACGAGGGCGGAGTCCGACTTGCCTTCGGATTGATAGGCGATCCCAATCTGCAGCAACGCGCCGGGCGCGCGCGGATCGTCCGGGTAGTCACGCTGCAGTCTCCGCAGCAGCTCGACCGCCCCCGCCGGGTCGTCCAATCCCTGCTGCCGCACCGTCGCTTGCGTGAGAAGGATCCCGGGCACGTAGAGACCAGCCTTCGGCATTTCCGTCGCCTCGGTCAGCGCGGCGTCGGCCTCCCGGTAGCGCGCCTGCTTGACGAGGATGTTGGCCTGATGCAGGCGGGCCGCCACCGCGACCGGTTGGCCGGCGTGGTCGTGAAGGACCTGATCGAAATAGACCTGCGCCAGCTCGAGTCGTGCCGCCGCCTCTTGGGCGTGCCCCATGCCTTCCTCGATGTCGACGATCTGCATCGGTGCGTCGAGGACGAGCGAAACCGGATTCCCGTCCGCGTCTGCGGGGGGAACCGAATCGAGCATCTGTTCCAGCACGAGGACCAGGGTGTCGGCCGAGCCCGCCCGTTGCAGGATACGCAACAGCTCGGCATGGATGCGGACGGTCGCGTCGAGGTTGTCCCGCGCCGCCAGCCGGTTTTCCATGAGCACGTTCGTCGCCGCGCGCCAGTCCTGCCGCGTGGAAAGCTCCAGCCGGGCCAGACCCAGCGCCGCGGCCGCGCGGATGGTGCCGACCTGCGTCGCCTCGTTCGGATCGTCGATGCGCGACGGCGGATAGTCGTCGAGGATCTTGGTGTAGGCCGCGATCGCCTTGTCGACCAAAGGCCCGGCGGCATCGGGTTGGCTTTGAATGCGCACCCCCATGCGGCGGGCTCGCCACAGATCTTTCTCCGCTTGGTAGCGGACCGAGAGCGAGGAGTCCGCACACCCCCACAGGAGGGGCAGCAGGATCCAGGGTGCGATGCGCCTCAAGCCTTCCATGGCATGGGCTCCTCTCGGGATGTTCCCCGCGCCCCATAGATGCGCACGACGGAGGCGAGGATGAAATAGTTGATGCCGACATAGAGCACGACGGCTCCCGCAAGCATCGCGATCACCAGCTCCGGGTTGAGGCTCTGGACCACGGTGTCGGACCGGCGCAGCGCCCAGGAGATCGGCAGCTGGAAGAGATTGGGACCACCCACGACGAGCGCCGTCGCGAGCGGCACCTTTCCGACCATGCGGAAGCCGCGGAGGAGCGCGGGTCCGACCGAGGCCGGTTCCAGGAGGAGGACGACCGGGGCGTAGACGAAGAGCATCTCGAGGAGGACGCCGAAGACGAAGGTCCCGTATCGGAACATCCGCAGGCTGTTTCCGCGAAGCTCTCCCGCGTCGGGGAGGATCAAGGTCGGAAGGACCCACGCGACACCGAGCAGCAGCGCGAGCAGCGGCAACCGGACTCCGAGGAGGGACAGGTACCGCCGCGCCGCCACGCTCCAAGTTCCGCGTTGCCCGAGGCCGAGAGCGGTGTGCCAGAGCACGAGGGCGGCTGCGCCGAGGATGAAGCTCCCCACCAGCCAGTCCAGGAATGGATTGAGCCGACCGAACGCCGAGGGCAACGCCATGTAGAACTGCGGATAGTGCAACGCCGTCGGCCCGACGAGAAGGCGGACGAGCGGAACCAGGAAGGCCGATACCACCGGACGGTAGAACTGGGTCAGCAGGAGCACGACCGCCAGCTGCACGAATCCCAGCAGAACGAAGGGCACCCAGACGCGCCCCCGCCGGAAATCGCGGAAGCTCTCGAGCCAGGCCCAGAGCGCCAGATTGATCTGTGAAAGCATCGTCGCGGTCTCCCTACCG
>JAGQHR010000932.1 GCA_020431745.1 Candidatus Eiseniibacteriota bacterium | reverse complement strand
ACGATTCGTGTTGAGAAGCATGCGCCAGACCGCTTCGTACTCGGGAGATCCGATCCCCGTGGACGCGCCTTCTTCTTCCAATCGTCGTTTCACGAAGTGAAAGAAGCTCCAGACCTGCAGCCGAATCTCGACGGCACCGTCCGGCAGGAGGTACGGACTGTTGATCCCGGTCGGGATGAATGCCTGCTCCAGCGTCATCGCCATCCGATAGGCGAGGATGCGATCGGCGGTGAACTCCACCAGATCCCGCGGATAGAGCTCGAAGAAGGTCGTTTGTCTCAGATCAGTATTCTGATCGTAAGACGGAGACCGCAGAAGCAGGCTCACCTCCGGCCGGCGGGTCCCGATCTCGTTGGAGGGACGATAGGTGTGGATCGCGAGCTTGATCCGCTTTCCCTCGATCCACCGGGCCAGCGCCTGGAAGATCTCGTCGTATCCGCGTTCGAGCAGGAGCCGCTTCTGCCGATCGTCGAGGTGCCGCGCCATCGGCGGAGAGATCGCATACCGCATAGTCGGATCGATCGCGGTTTCGTGGATGCCCGCAAACCGGCCGAAGTCCAGAAGCGGGCGAGCCAACTGAACGCGCAGATAGCCCTCGAGTCCCAAGTGGCGGGATACGGAATCCGCGACATAGTGCGCCCCCCAATCCCGCTCGTCCGAATAGGCATGCTCGAAGGCGTGCCGCGCCGCCGGCGAAAGCGGTCCGAGCTCGACGGGAATGCAGGGCCCATCGTGGATCGTGTCGATCGAGACGAGGTCTCGTTCTCGGAACGGTCCGTCTCCCCCGGCGGCAACCGGGACGATCCTCGCGATGTCATCGAACGATCCCGTGAGCGGGCCGCTCGGGTCGTCGAACGGCGTAAAGTCGGTCATGGGACCCCCTTCCCGGATCGAGTCTAGCAGGGTGCCACAGAACCGCACCTCCGCGGGACGGGATCTTCCGGCTGCCCCGGAGCCGATTCCGGGCTCCAGTGGGGGCGCCTCCGTCCGAACCGGGTGCAAACGGCGACGGACGACGGAAACCCGAAATGAACGGCCACCCACTGATCACGTCTATCCCGGTGGAGGTACCGAGCATGAACACCCCATCCAGAGTCGCTCTCGTCGGTCTCGCTCTGTCTGCGTGGGTCGCCCCACCCGCCATGGGTCAGGAGTGGAGCATGGATTCGAACTCCACCTGGTGCGTCGAAACGAAGTGGAACCCGCACACCGTCTGCGAGGTGCGGGAGACCGTCCTCCCCACGCGCGAGCTGTTGGAGATCGATGGCGGGCTGAACGGCGGAATCGCGGTCCAGTCCTGGGATCGGAACGAGATCCAGATCCTCGCCAAGGTCACCGTGCAGGGCGAACGTCGCGAATGGGCGGAGGAGGCTCTCTCTGGAATCGGGATCGACCTCGGCGACGTCATCGAGGCGAAAATCTCCCGCGACATTGCTGCCCAGGACGTCGCCGTCAGCTATCGGATCAAGGTTCCGCGGAACACAAACCTCGAGCTGCGGACCCACAACGGCGGGATCGCCATCCGGGACATCGTGGGCGAGCTCGACTTCACGGCCTGGAACGGAGGGGTCGAGCTCGTCGGCTGCGGCGGCTCGGTCAACGGCGTCACGAAGAACGGCGGTCTCCATGTGGAGCTCGTGGGCACGACGTGGGAGGGCGAAGGCCTGAGCGTGGAAACGACGAACGGGGGCATCGAGCTCTACATCCCCGAGGACTACTCCGCAAAGCTGATCACAGGAACGGTGAACGGGGGGCTCCGTGTCGACTACCCGTTGGACGAACGGCTCGATCGCTCCAAGCAGGTGCGCACGACGCTGGGCGATGGCGGTCCACTCGTGCGGGTGGTGACTCGCAACGGCGGCGTGGAGGTCTCGGAGCTCTGATCGTGCGACCAGGTTTCCCCGG
>JAGQHR010000931.1 GCA_020431745.1 Candidatus Eiseniibacteriota bacterium | reverse complement strand
GTACGATCTTTCTGATGGCCGGGCTGCCGGAGTGGTGGAGCGGAAGCGACGTCGAGTTCGTCGAAGAAGCGATCGTCCGCCATTGCGTCAGCGTGATCCCCGGATCGGCCTTCGGGTTGGAAGGCACGGTGCGCTTCTCTTTCGGCGGGCTCGGTCGCGAGGCCATCGAGCAGCTCGATCGGAACTTCGCCGACTGGCGTGCCACGGTCTGATCGGATCGACGGCCCGGCCCCGGCCACCCGGAGATCGTGATCCGTGCCGGCTGCGACCCCCGCTTCGCTGAGTTCCCGGACCGGGCGGACCGACCCTTTCACGAATCGGTGATATACTCGAATCGCTGTCGGTACCCGAGGAGAGGAGTGTCCGCGCGATCTTTCGACATGATGAGCCGGCGCTGTCGTAGCGCCGCCCTTCGAATCTTCCTGCTCGGCGTCGCCGGTGGGTTGCTCGCCAGCGGAGCCGCCTACCCGGCTCCTGCGTCCCGTTCCGGCACGCTGTCCGATCCTTCCCCCCGCGCGGTGTTCCGGCACCTCACCACGCGCCAAGGCTTGTCCAGCGATGCGATCACCTCGCTCTACCAGGACGACGACGGCTTCCTCTGGATCTGCACGGTCGACGGCCTCAATCGCTACGACGGCTACTCGATGAAGATCTACCGGCACGATCCGCTCGACCTCCTGTCGATCGCCGGCAACTACGTGAACAGCGTCATGCAGGACGGCTCGGGTCGACTCTGGATCAGCTTCGGAGCGGGGGGCGCCGATCGTCTCGATCTCGAGAGCGGAGTCTTCGAGCATTTTCATCAAGCTCCCGACTCCACGGGACTTTCCCACGAAGGTGTGACCCGGATCGCGATCGATCCCGACGGCCGGCCCTGGTTCGGCACCCAAGGGGGGCTCGATCGCCTGGTGCGATCCGATCCACCGCGTTTCGCGCAGCGTCATGACACCGGACCGGTCAACGACGTGCTCTTCGACCGGCGCGGCACGCTCTGGATCGCCTCCGAGACACGCGGCGTGCTGCGTCTCGACCCCGGTGGCGATTTGCGGGCGATCCCCGTGGGGCGGATCGTTCGTGCCCGCGGGCTCGTCCTCGATGCGGACGATCGGGTCTGGGCCGTACCTGCAGACGGCGGCCTCATCCTGCTCCATCACGACGATCCTCCGCGGATCTTCCCGGACGGGGAAGCGAACGCCGCCGAGCGCATCCTGAACCTGCAACAGGCGAACGCCGTGGGGATCGCGGGCTCGCGCAACGTCTGGGTCGTCACGAGCGGGGGCTCCCTCCTCCATCTCGATCCCGAAAGCAGGCAGCTCACGCTTCGCCGTGACGCCGCGTTCGAGGGCGGGGATCGTCCGCCGGGCGCCCTTTCGATCTACGCGGATTCGTCCCTGGTCGCAGTCGGAACGACCGCCGGACTCGCCATCTACGATCCGGCCGGAGATCGCTTCCGACTCTACGAGCACGATCCGGTCGATCCGACCAGCCTCGGCCACGATCACGTGCTCAACCTGCTGCGGGATCGCACCGGTCTCCTCTGGATCGGGAGCTCCACACGCGGTCTGGACCTCTGGGACGAGCGAGCGATGCGGTTCCCGCACTATCGCCTGCCCGACGAGCAACAGATCCCGTCCGGCCAGGACGTGCTCTGCGTTCTGGAGGACTCCTTCGGCACGCTCTGGTTGGGCACGTCGCTCGGCCTCGTGGAGTACGAACCGACATCCGGGCGTTGGATCCGTCATCGCAACGACCCTGCGAATCCGCGCTCGCTCTCCGGCACGATGGTGCTCGCGCTCTGCGAGTCGCACGACGGGTCGATCTGGGTCGGCACCTATGTCGGTGGCCTCCGCAGCTACGCACATCGGAAGACCGCCGAGTAGGGAAGGAGTGTCGATCTCGCTGGTCG
>JAGQHR010000930.1 GCA_020431745.1 Candidatus Eiseniibacteriota bacterium | reverse complement strand
CGTCTGGTTCCGTCTCGAGATCAGCCGGGCGGCGCAGTGGTTTACGAATGCGACGACGCTCACGGGACGGATGGCCTCGGAACAGAGTCTGAGCGAGATCGCTCGCGAGCGCCGGCTGAGCACGTTCTCGGTGCTGCACTTCGCCACGCATGCCGTGGTCGATCCGATCAGCCCGCAACGTTCGGCGCTCGTTCTGTCGCAGGCGGATCTCCCCGATCCCCGAGAGGCCGCCCTTTCCGGGGAGGAACTCGTCGATGGATTGGTGACCGCGCGCGAAATCATGCAGACCTGGAAACTCTCCGCCGACCTCGTCGTTCTCAGCGCGTGCGAGACGGCGCTCGGAAGGAACGTGAGTGGCGAGGGCTACATCGGGTTCTGCCACGCCTTCTTTCAGGCAGGTGCGCGCAGCGTGATCGCGAGCCTGTGGAAGGTCGACGACGAGGCCACGGCCATCCTGATGGGTGCGTTCTATCGCCATTGGCTGGGAAATGGAGAGCGCGCGGACGGTGATCCCCCGAGCTTGCGCGAGGGCGGTGCCAAGCCGGCCGAAGGAGCTCGCGAACACCCTTCCGTGGCGGCCTCCGAGGCGCTGCGGCGGGCGCGCCTGGAGCTGCGCGACTATCGCGCGCCGAATGGTACGCGGCCGTTCGCCCATCCCTGCTACTGGGCCGGTTTCGTGATCTTCGGAGATGCCGAGTCCTAGCGTCCGCGGGGTCATTCCCGTGTCGGCGAGCACGAACATGAGCGTCCCGGGGGCCTGGCCCTCCGGGGCGCCCCGACGTCGCATCGGATCTGACGTGATACACTCCCCGGACTGCTTGCGGTCTCGGGGATGTGGCCAGCGTGCGTCCCGACCACGGGGCCGTGTCGATTCCGGCGGTGGTCCATGGATCCGAGCGAAGACACGACCGAGGTCACGCAGCTCCTGCGCAAAGTGTCACGCGGCGAAGCTTCCTCCGCCGCGCTCTTTCCGATCGTCTACGACGAGCTGCGGGCACTGGCGGCGCGGCACCTGAGCCGGGAACGGCCGGAACACACGCTCCAGGCGACCGCGCTCGTGCACGAGGCCTACCTCCGTCTCGTCGATCTCGACCGGATGGATTGGCGGGATCGTGTGCACTTCTTTGCGGCAGCCTCTGGTTCCATCCGCCGCATTCTCGTCGATCACGCTCGCGCCAAGGGGCGTCAGAAGCGGGGTGGGAACGAACCCAAGCTTCCCCTGAAGGAGGCGCTCGCGATTCCCATCCACGAGCCCGGTCCCGAGCTGGTCGAGCTCGACGATGCGATGTGTCGCTTGGCCGAGGATCACCCTGAGAAGGCGCGGGTGGTCGAGCTGCGATACTTCGGTGGTTTGACCGTGGCCGAGATCGCCGAGGTCCTCGGCGTGAAGGAGCGGACCGTCGATCGCTACTGGTTTTTCGCACGGAACTGGCTCTTCCGGGAGCTCACGGAAGGCACGGCGGGTCCCGATGTCCGGTGATCGCCCTCCCGTGGACGAAATCCTCTACGAGGCCGCGCGACTGACCGGTCGGCAGCGGGCCGAGTTCTTGGACGCCTCTTGTGGTGACGACGACTCACTCCGAGCGGAGATCGAGTCCCTGTTGGCCGTCGTCTCGCCTGCACAGGGGTTCCTCGAGGAAGGCCCCGTGCTCGATTCTGGTGCGCACGGTCCGCGGATCGCGAGCTCCGACCTGGTTCCGGAGCAGGAGCTGGAGGCGGGGACGCGCTTGGGAAGCTATGCCGTGGTGCGGATCCTCGGCATCGGCGGAATGGGGAAGGTCTACCTCGCCGAACGCGCGGACGATCACTTCCGCCAACGGGTGGCCATCAAGCTGATCAAGCGGGGAATGGACACCGATGACATCGTGCAAAGATTCCGACTGGAACGAGAAGTGCTGGCGAGGCTCTAG
>JAGQHR010000929.1 GCA_020431745.1 Candidatus Eiseniibacteriota bacterium | reverse complement strand
AAACGTCGCAATCGTATCGGGGACAGCCGCGGAAAGGTGTGGTGACGGTCGCCGGCGCGGCAAGGTGCAGCGACGGTCGCCGCCGCGACAAGGTGCAGCGACGGTTGCCGGCGCGGCAAGCTGCAGCGACGGTTGCCGCGCCTCTGCGGCACGGGTCGTACCTAGGTCTTCATCCGGAGGGGTTGGGCTCGGTCGGTAACTGCGTCGATCTTGCTGGCGAAGCTGTCGCGTTGAGCGATCGACTCGTCGGTGATCCAGTGAACGTCCAACAAATCCTCGCTGGCATAGCCGGTGCGCAGGTAGTTGACCTCGCCGAGCGATTTGCTCCAACCGTCGAACCAGAGGCTCAGCTCCCGCCGTTGCTGTTCATTGCCGCGGAAGTGGACCAGCAGGTCGATGTCGCTCCCGGGCCCGGCGGTTCCGTTCTTCGTGCTTCCGATGAGATAGAGCCCGGCCACCCCGAAACGCGTGGGGGTGAGCTCCCGACCGATGCGTTCGGCCATGTGCATCCGCCACCGCCAGTGGTCCGGGGAGGTGGACGCCGTGGTCCCGATGGTCCCGCTGGCGTGGTGATCGTCGAGTCCGGCCGGCGGTCCGAGGTACCCGATCGCTTCGTCGAGATCAGCATTCATCAAGATCCGCAGGACGCGGCCGCCCGTCTCCTGGGGCACATCGACGACGTGCACGACGTCGGCAAGTCGTGCGTGCTCGGGCAACAAATCGGGCAGTGCGTTGTGCGTGCGCCGAAAGAACGCCTCTTGGAACGTGCTGTCCGCCTCGTCGGGATAGAGGGGCAGATACCGGATGCCCGCCTCGACCAGATCCTGAAAGAAGTGGGTTCCGAACGAGAGATCGGGGACGTAGTTCCCTTTCTGCCGCGCGATCTCGATGAGGACGGCCGTATTGTTGATGTCGGAGTAGGTGACGCTCACCCCCAGCTTGATGTCCCCGCGGCTGCCCCAGCGACCAGGCCCCATCAGCGCGAACTGCCGCTTCGGAAGCACCTTGTTGAGCTTGCGCACGACCGTTCCGACCTCGCGCAGCTGATCGACGGTCTCGAGCTGTGCGTACTCCTCGGAGCTCACGTACACGATGTGGGTGAGGTCGGGCACGCGCCCGTTCGAGACATACCGATTGGCCGTGAAGAGCACCTGTGCCGGATCGAGATCCCGCGGAATCGGGGCGGGCGCGCTCTCGGTCGAATAGCTCTGCGGCCGGCACTGCAGGAGATAGAAGCTGTCGTCGTCGCAGGCGAACTCCAAATCGACCGGCATGCGCATCTTCTCTTCCAGCACCTGGAGGAGCGTCCGCACCATCTCGAGGAACGGGGTGTCCTGCATCAGTCCTTCGAAGGTGACGACGAAGTCGGCGTCGGCAAGGTCCGGCAACAATCCGAGCGGACGACGGATCTGCTGGCCGCTGCCGTCGATCAGGGAAATGACGCGACGCAGCTGCGGATAGTCCTCCCCACACTCGCGGATGAGGTCGTTCACCTCCATGGTCTCGAACTGGTTCGTCTCGAGATTGATGACGTCGATCCACCGCGGCGCATAGCGCACGATCTCGTCGGGACTGGTGTTGACGCGCAGCCCCGGTTGGCCTGGCGCGACCAGCACCGGATAGTCGTCGGTCACGCGATCGACCGCCCGCGTGCCCAGTCCGGGCACCAGCCGGATGAGCCCGTCTTCGCGCCGGATCCGGGGGGACCAGCGGAACTCGTTGTTGGTGAATGCGACCCCGGCCATCGCCGGCAGGAAGTAGCGGCCGAGACGCGACCCGACGACCTCCTGGATCATGATGCCCATCTCTTCGTGCAGGTCGAGCAGCCCGCGCTCCGCCCGATAGCCGATCGGATCCGGGCCGAACGTCGACGCATAGACCTCCGCGATCGCGTCCTGCAAAGCGGAGAGC
>JAGQHR010000928.1 GCA_020431745.1 Candidatus Eiseniibacteriota bacterium | reverse complement strand
TCCGCGCCATAGCGGCAGAGGATCATGTTCGCCGGTTTGATGTCGCGATGGACGAGCCCCGCCTGGTGCGCTTCCCCCAGCGAGTGACACGCCTGCCGCAGGATCGGCACGACCCGGGCTGCCGGCAAGGGCCCGTGGCGCGCCACCAGATCCTGGAGGTTGCGGCCCTCGAGAAGCTCCATCACGTAGTAGAACGAACCGTCGTCGGCGATCCCGTAGTCGTAGACCTCGACCGTATGGGGCGATCGCAATCGCGCCGTCGCCTGCACTTCCTGCTCGAAGCGATGGATCGTCCGGCGTGCGAGATCCGGATTCCCCGCCAGCTGCCGGGGCGCGATCAGCTTGACCGCCGCCGGGCGCGCCAGCATGCGATGGCTCGCCCGCCACACCTCGCCCATGCCACCCGCTCCCAGCTTTTCCTCCAGTCGATAGGCTCCCATGCGGCGGGCCCGCGAGATGTCGACGTTGATCGCGTAGATCATGCGCGCGCCGGCGAACGCGATGCCGACCGCGAGCGCGGGACTGATCGAGATGCCGACGAGCGCTTCCGTCGTCAGCACGATCCGGCCGGTGGCTTGGAGAAGGAGTCCGCTCAGGGGCGCGCTGGCCGCCGAGAGGATCGCCGCGATCAGGAGGCGACCCGGGGGGAGCGGGATGATCATGGGAAAGACGACGATGACGATCGACGCCCAGGTCAGATGCGGGACGGCGCCCGTTTCTTCGTAGACTCCCTGGATCGCGACGAAGCTGATCGCCCAGCAGCTCAGCACCTCGCCCGCCAGTCCGGCGTGGAGCGCGACCGTGTGGGCGACGCGGGGAGAGAGCGCGAGAGCGAGGATGACGACGGCCGATCCCAGGTTCAACAAATGGACCAAGAGCGAGGCCCGGGGGATCCCGTTCGGGAGCACCGCGAACCCGATGGCGAGCGAAACGATCGAAACCAGAGCGAAGATGGTGACCAGGGCGGCCAAACGCCGGCGGGCCTTGAGGAGCAACTCCGGCGAAAGCCCGTAGGCCGGGCCGGGGTGTCCGGGCGCGCTGTCGGCCGGACGGATCAAGGTCGCATACGGCTCGGCGGAGCGTGCGGCCATCCACCACCGGGGCGTTCGGCGCGGGCGGTCCGCGGGTGCCTCGTCGTTTGCGTCCCGTTCGATCACCGGAGGATTCTACGCGGATTCCGTCAAAGCGCGAGCCCGGTGATCTCGGCCGACGAGGCGAGGAGACGGGCGTGTACGACGGGGTCATAGGCCCGGCGTTGCGCGCGGGAGATCTTCGGGTCTCCGCGCACTTCCCCGATCCCGGACACGCCGATGTACTGCTCTCCCTGCGCCGCCGATTCCGTCGCGGCGTAGAGGATGGGAAGGATCCCCCGCTCGGCCGCCATCGACATCCGCTCGAAGACCTGGAGTTGGAGCCGCTGCCAGGGATTCGTCTCGGTCTCGAGACGGGTGTTGCGGAGGTTCGTCCGGGCGAAACCGGGATGCCCGCTCAGGCCCATCGCGTCGATGTCGTGCTTGCGGAAGTAGCGATCGAACGCGAAGGCGAGGATCACCACCGCGAGCTTGCTGTCGCAGTAGGCCATCCACCGCTGGTACTTCCGAGGATCCGGGGGATGGACCAGCCGCAGCCGTCCGTACCGTTGCGCAGTACTCGAGACGGTCACCAGCCGCGCTCCCGGCGTCGCGCGCAGCAGCGGGAGGAGCCGAACGGAGAGCGCGTAGTGCCCGTAGTAGTTCACTCCCATCTGTTGCTCGATCCCGTCCCGCGTGGTGCCGTACGGGGTGGCCATGATTCCCGCGTTGCAGACGAGGACGTCGATCTTCCCGAACGAGGACAGGATGGCCTCGGCGCCGCGACGAACGGAGTCGAGGTCGCCGAGATCGAGATCGATCAAGACCAGAGAGGCGCCCGGAACCT
>JAGQHR010000927.1 GCA_020431745.1 Candidatus Eiseniibacteriota bacterium | reverse complement strand
GTGATCAGGTTCGCGATGACGACGATCACGAGGGTCCGGACCAGACCCATCTGCCCGGTCACCCACCCGATCCGCAGGTACATGATGACCCCGAGGATCGTCAGGATCGTGGGAGTGAAGACACCGAGGAACGTCCCCAAGCGACCGTCGGTCGGTTCTCGTGCACCTCGACGCCGGCTCCAGAACATCAACGTCCTCTCGTCATCGCACGTTCATCGGCCACCGTGTCGGCACACGTTCGTCGCCACGTCGCCGTTCCGAACCCTCGTCGCCCCCGACCGGCTGCCGGCGGGGCGGCAGCAAGCCGGCGAGCTCAGCCAGAGCGCTCGGCCACCGAGCTAGTTGAACGCCACCCCGTGATCGTGGCCGGAGTCCACCGAGGAGCGCGTCTCCACAGTCTGTCCCGCTCCGATCATTCCGACCTGGTCCGCGGTCAAGCTGCAGGTGTGGGTGTGTCCGCTGCCGGTCAAGGTCAGGACGACTGCGCCGCCCGCATCGATCTGGACACCCGTCAACGTGACGCTGTGCGGGTGTCCCCCTCCGGTAACGGAGCCGTCCACGTCATGCGCTGCCGGCGTCGGATTGAAGGTGACGGTGTGGTTGTGCCCCTCATCGGTCGAGCTCGTCTTGACGACCTGCATCCCGTCGCCGATGTCGCCGACCTCCTGGGCGGTCAACGCGACCGTGTGCGTGTGGCCGCTCCCCGTCAGCGTGAGCGTCACCGCCTGATCTGCGTCGATCTGCGCGCCGGTCAGGGTCACCGAATGCGAGTGTCCCCCGCCGGTGACCACGCCCGGGACATTGTCCGTCGTGGATCCACCGTCGCCGGGATTCGTCGTCTTGTCGTCGCTCCCGCAGGCGCTGATGGTGATGGGAATGGAAGCCCAGGTCGCCAGGATGCCGGCCTTGGCCATGAACTCGCGTCGATCCATTGGAAAAACTCCTTTGGAATAGCTCCGTCTCGGGAACGCACCGGATCGGGCAAATGCTGCCAGCGCTCATGGTATGGGAGCGGGAACATCCGCGCTACCGATTGCGAGGGTGGATCTTCCGTCGGGCGACGAGGAGGCTTCCCGAGCCGGCATCTTCTGCCGTGGAGATCCAGGCTCCGGGAGGCGGCCCGGAAGGGAGGCTCGGGTTCTCCGCCGTCCCGGCCGAAAACCAGGAGGAGATGCTCGGGCCACGTTCGCGGCGTGCCGATCGCCTTCCCGGATGAAGATCCGAGGAGACGCGAGCGTCCGCGGATCGGCTCGGGACGAACCTTCGGGGAGGACTGTGATGCGACTCATCCTTGGACTCATGGTGGCGTGCGCGCTCGTCGGATGCTCGCGGGACGAAGATCCCCGCGCGGCCGTCGAGGATGCCGCCGCGGCCGCGGCCGGAACGCTGAACACCGCCGACGCCTTGGGCCCCACGATGCTGGTGGACCGCATGATCGCCCACGCCCGTTCGCAGGACTGGGAAGGCTATCTCGACTTGTGCGGGCAGTCCGAGAAGACGCGTTCGGAAGCGTCCCGGACGGTTCTCCTGCGTCGCCTCGAGGGAAGCTGGGGCCAACAGGTTCTGGCTGAGCTGGAGCGGGCGGACGCAGTTTCGCCGATCATCGAGGACGACCGCGCCATCTTCCGGGACGGCCAGGGGGACGCGCTCGTGCTCTACCGCGATTCCCACGGACACTGGGAGCACCGACTGTAGCCGACGCCGGTCCCGCTGCTTTCGCGCGGCGCCGCTTTACGAATCGCCGAACCACTCCTCGAGACGTGTGCGCTCCCAATCGCGCTTCGCCGCTGCATGGACCGCGGCCGGCTCGTGGAACCGGATCTGCGGCTCCGGCTGCGCCAGGAAGTGTCCTTCGATCTTGGCCGCTTTCGACTTGCCCAGCTCGAGGAAGCAGGACCCCACTCCGTCGAAGAGTCGG
>JAGQHR010000092.1 GCA_020431745.1 Candidatus Eiseniibacteriota bacterium | reverse complement strand
TCCTGTCGTACGGATACCTCGCGAGCTGCACCGTCGATCGCGGCGTGCTCGTGGGCCAGGCCTACACCGCGGGCGGGATCGACTTCACGAACGGCGTCGTCGTCATGGATCACCTGGAAAACGTCAACTCGAGCCCATCCAACACGCTCAACGTCGACGGCCTCCTGGACAACCGCGGCACGATCTGCAACGGATCGTACGGCGTCATCGTCAATCTTTCGGGGGATCTGCGGAACGAAGGAGACATCTGCTGCAGCATGGTGGCGCTCGATTTCGGCGAGCATCACGTCACGATGGGTCCGGACGGCGACTGCGGGGCCCTGGTCTTCCTCCCGGAGTTCCAGGGAGGAACGATCTACGTCGATTCCGATGCTCGGTTCACGCGCGGCGTCGGCCTCGGCGGCGGCCAGATGGTGTTGGCTCCGGGCGTCACGGTGGAGTTCAGCATGCACAGCGGAGTGACCACCGGAACCGTGATCGGCAACGGAGGCACGCTGGTGCTGTTGGACTACGCAGCCGTCTCCGCGCTCACCATCGACTCGGCCGTCCTGTCCGGAAAATTCGACGTCTCCAACGAGATTCAGCTCACCGGGAACGTCCGTGCGACCGGAATCCTGGAGAACCGCGAGTTTCTCCCGGCGTCGATCTCGATCGACGGGACGTTTCGCAACGAAGGTACGATCCGCGACAACAACGCCGCCCTTTCGATCGTAGCTTCCGGCGACCTGGAGAACGCGGGAACCTGGACCAATTCCAGCGTCGTACTTTCCGGCACTCAGGATCAACGCGTCGGGATCGGCCCCGGAATCGATGTTCCTTCGTTCGTGCTGGACTCGGGGCTCCTCGGCGCGAGCTACCAGTGGCTCAAGAACGGTTCCCCCATCGCGGGCGCGAACGGGAGCACGCTGAGCTTCGCCGGGCTGGGGGCGGCGGACTACGGCACGTACCGTTGCCAAGTCGACGGGGGATCGCTCTCCCGTACCTTCGAGCTGGAAGAGGGCACCGACCCCGCATCGGCCCCTGGTTCTGGCCCGCAGGGTTCCGCTGCGCTTTCGCGCGTCTTCCCCAACCCGTTCACACGTTCCACGACGATCGGCTTCGAACTGGCCGAGACGAGCCCGGTGCATCTCTCGATCCACGACGTGACGGGCCGGGAGATCGAGGTCCTGGTCGACGGCTTGATGACCCAGGGCCCGCACGAAGTCGTCTGGTCGCCGATCGCGGACGACTCCGGCGTCTTCTACTACCGGCTCGTCACGGCGGGGGACGTCCGGACGGGACGTTGTCTGCGGCTCGGCACCGGGCGATCGTCCCGCTAGACCGGCGCCCCCTCGGTTTGTGCTGCATTGCGGGCTCCTCCCTCCTCCGATACGATCGCGTCATCGGAGGAGCCCCGTGCCGCACCTGCTTTCGATTCGCCTTCTGCGCTGGACCTGCGCCATCCTCGTCACCATCGGAATGTCCGCGTGTACGATGCACACGATCGATCGGGATCTTCTCGCGCCGACGTACCTGCATGACTTGCGCCCCGCCGACGCCGGCACGATCAAGGTTCATCTGCGGGATGGATCCGTGCTCGTGCTCCCGACCTGGACCTACGACGAGTCGACCGATGAAATCCGAGGCAGCGGCGAACATTGGGATGCGCTGCGAAGAGAGAAGACCGACGGCCCGATTTCGGTTTCCATGGACGAGGTCGTCCTCATCGAGACGAACCGCGTTCTGAGATCCCAGCGTCTCGTGGCGGTGGCGATCCTCGGTGGCATCTCGACCGCCCTCACGATCCACTGTCTCTCCCAACCCAAGGCCTGCTTCGGGTCCTGTCCGACGTTCTACCTGGAAGGGGACGACGTCCCGCGTGCGGAGGGTTTCTCGTCGAGCATCGCGCCGTCGCTGGAGCGAACCGACGTGGACGACCTGGGCGAGCACCGGATCACGGGCGGACGGCTGCTGCTGACGATGCGGAACGAGGCCCTGGAGACGCACGTCGTGCGCCACGTCGATCTGCTGGCCTTCCCCGCGGCCGAACGGGGAGCGGAAATTCTCGCAGGAACGGACGGCCGCTACTACCGCGCGGCCGACGCGACACCACCCGGGGACTGCAGCGGACGAGACTGGGCATCCGAATCCGTAGCGCCCCCCTCCGTGCAGGAGGCGGAGCTGGCCTGGTGCCGCGCACTCGCGGCCAAGGACGGAGACTGGCGGAGCGTTCCCGCAGACTCCGTCGATCTGACCACGAAAGAGGATTTCTTCGTCACCTTCGATGCCGCTCCCGCCGGCTCTCTCGGACTGGTCGTCTCCGCACGGCAGTCCCTCCTCACGACCTACGTCTTCTATCAAACCCTCACCTGGATGGGTACGCAGGCCGGGACGTGGCTGGCGGCACTCGAACGGGGTGACACCATTCGGGAGAGCCCGCTCGGCACGATCCTCGGACGCATCGAGATCGCCGTCTCGGATACCCGGGGAGGGTGGATCCCGGTCGGCACCTGCGGAGAGACCGGACCGCTCGCGACCGATACCTGGTGCCTTCCGCTGTCCCCGCCGCCCGGGGTCGTGTGGGATCCCACGCATTTCCGACTGCGCTCGACCCGTGGACTCTATCGTCTCGATCGCGTGGCCCTCGCCCGCATCGAAGATGCCGGTTCCCCGATCCGACTGCAGCCGACGCAGGTCTGGTCGGAGACCGGCGCAGATCCCGACGCTTTGGCCGAGCTGCTCGATCCGCTGGACGCGCTGGTCACGGTCGCCGGCACGTCGCACACCCTGGAATTCGACGTTCCGCCCGAGCTCGGCAGTCGCTGCTCCCTCTTCCTCGAGAGCCGGGGCTACTACCTCGAGTGGATGCGGCGCGAGTGGGAAGAAGGCGAAGATCCGCAGAAGCTGCTGCAGCTGCTCTGGCAGCCGCGCGCCGCGCTCCGCGCGATGACGGCCGACTACAAACGGAATGAGGCGGGAATGGAATCGATGTTCTGGGCCAGTCGCTATGTCGCTCCGTAGGCTTCCGACCATCCTCGCCGGCGTCATCCTCGCAGGCTGCGCCGGCACGAACACCCCTTACGGCTGGCTTCCGAGCGCCGACGAGGCGCGGACCGATGTCTGGGGGGGATGGGTCGAAGTGTGGGCGGATGCGAACGGCGATCGCCTTGCCCGCGGTGAGCTCCTGGCGATTTCCATGGACACGATCTACGTCGCCGAGACCGATTGGGACCGACTGGAACCCGGCGCGGCCTTCTCAGGACAACCCCTTCCCTTCCGCGTACGCGCGGTTTCCCAGAAACAAGCCGGCCGAGTCATCGTTCGCGGCTACTCCGGAGGGCAACACACCGCGACCAACCTCTCTGCACTTTTCACCGTCTCGGTGTTCACGCACGGTTGGTACGCCCTCATCTCGCTGCCCGTCTGGCTGAGCACGACCTTCGTCATGTATCGCGACGAGACCCAGGGCGAGAACACCTATCGGACGCCGAAACGCGCCAAGTCGATCTTCGACGAATCCGTTTCCGACCCCGAGGCCGAGGAACGATGGCGCGGTCTGCGGCGGTGGGCGCGCTATCCCCAGGGCCTGCCCCACGACATCGACCGCGATACCATCCATCCCTACCTGCATCGCTATCCGACCGGATTCGTCGATCCCGATAGCTTGGACATCCCCGGACGCGGTCGCGACTTCCGATAGACCGATCATTCCGGGTCGCCGATCGTGACGTTGCGCGGTCGATCTACGAATCTGCGTCACACCCGCCCCATCGACGGATAGCGTGCTCCGGTGCTCGGAAACGCCCGTGGGCCGGCGTCCCCATCACCGAACTCGAAACACGCGGTCACCCCAGGTTGCGTTCCACCCCCAATGACGCAGCGCGATCGCTCGCGGCCGGGGCCGTCCCGCGCCGCTCCACTCGTCCGTGCTATTCAGGAACAGGGAGGACTCTGTCCATGAGGAAATGGTTGCCCCTCGCAGCAATGCTCACCCTCGTCGTCGGCTGTGCCGATGAACCGACCCAGCCCGTGCCGGACACGGCACCGGACGCCGAAGCCATCACCCAAGGCCGTCACGGATCGAACAACGGCAGCTTCGTCATCGCCAATCGCGGCTCCGGCACGATCTCGGTGGTCGACGAACGCACCCAGGAGGTCCGTACGATCACGCTTCCGGCAGGTCCCGGCGAGCCGACTCCGGAGCCGATGTACGTGGTCTACAACCGCGGTCGCGTCTTCGTGGGCGACCGCGCGAACAGTCGCGTCGCCGTCTTCGATGCGCGCACCTACGATCCCGAAGGAACCGCCCCCACCGGCAACGGTGTCTTCCACATGTGGGCGACCCCGACCGGACGCCAGCTCTGGGTCAACAACGACGTCGACAACACGACGACCGTGATCGACACGCGAGACCTCTCGGTGATCGCGACGGTCGACACTCCCGCCGACCTCGTGGCGATGGGAGGCAAACCGCACGACGTCATCGTCGGTCCGTTCGGGCGGCTTGCCTACGTGAGCGTCCTGGGCGTGGCGGGGGACGACGACTACGTCGTCCAGTACGACACCCGCCACTTCCGGGAGGTCGGACGAGCCGCCGTCGGCAAGGATCCCCACCTCTCGCTGGCCCGGCAGCATGACCGGCTCTACGTGCCCTGCCAGAACAGCGACGTGGTGATCGTGCTCAACCGCTTCACGATGGAGGAGATGACGCGGGGTCGACGTCCCGGGCGCGCACGGCGCGGCGATGTCGCCGGACGGCCGGCACTTCTACACCGCGAACCTCCCCGGGGGAGGGACCGACGCGCTCTTCACGATCGACACGCGCCGGAACGCCGTGGTCGGCGATGCGGTCGACAGTCCCTATCCGGTGCCTCACAACATCGCGCTCAACCGCAGCGGCCGGCTTCTGTACCTGACGCACTCCGGAGCCGCGGCGGACAAGGTCACGATCTACCGGGTCACCGGGGCCGGGCGCCACATCGCCTACGACTCGGAGGTGACGGTGGGCCTCAATCCGTTCGGACTCGCCTACGTGCCGCGCTAGGAATGCTCGTCGCCGCCGGGGGCTGATGTTACGGCCCCCGGCGCTCCCTGGACGATCGTCAGCGGACGCGCACCCAACGTCCCGTGAGATCATCTCCGGCGACCGAGAGACGGAAGTAGTACACGCCCGCCGGAACCGCGACGTCGTTCCCGTCGACGCCGTCCCAGCGCATCTCGTGCACACCTTCCGGAAAGCGTTGCCGTTCGTCACACACGCGGTGACCCGTGGCATCGACCACGGTGAGAGTGACCTCCGACGCAGCAGACAGCGCGAAGCGGAGCACGTTCTCCGCCGACGCCGGGTTGGGTCCGGCGGATACGAGCCGTAGCCGATCCCCGGACGGAATCAGCAGGTCGTCCACGGACACCGTCGATCCCTGCCCCGTGTCCAGTGCGACGTCATCGATGTACCAGCCGAGCTTGTGTCCGGAGGCGTCGGACCGGAAGTAGAAACGGAATCGCAGGTCCCCGCCTGCGAACGCGGAGAGATCGAAGATCGCCGGAACGTAGCCGTCGACCGTGTAGCCGTTGTACCCGCCGGAGTCGCCCAACACCTGGATCGACGGATCCGGGTAGCCACCGATCGGATCCACCGCGATCCATCGACCCGGCGGCTGCTCCCAGACCTGGAGCTGTCCGCCATCCTCGGGATTCGCCCAGTACCAGTGATGGAAGGAGAGATACGCCTCGGTCGCATCCGACAGATCGAAGGTCGGCGACGTCAGCACCGAGAACACGTTGTCGCCGTAGAACCCGCCCAGATTCGTTCCCCATACTTTCGACCCCGAGAACGGCGGAACCGGATTCCCCGGCACACCCCACTGCCACTCGTTGGTCGGCGCGTAGCCACCGTCGCTGGTTTCGAAGGTCTGCGCATCGACCAGGACCGGATTCCAATCGGTCTGGGTCGCACCGAGAACCTCGAGCACGGCCTGCGCGACGCCGTATCCGGGCACTCCGTAGGCGAGCCCGGAGTATCCAGCGCCTTCGGGAATGTCGGAGACTTGATACGCTCCGTCGATCTCGCTCTGGACCACCGGGATCGGAGTATCGCGCAGCACGATCTGCGCATCGGCGATCGCACTCCCGTTCGTCGTCCGCACTTGACCGGCCAGGCTACCGACCGGCGCCCGCGGCAGATCGATGATGAGCTGCTCGTCGCCGCCCTCGGGCATCACGAACGGAACGTCCAGCTCCGGATGGTAGAAGTCGCCTTCGACGCGAATGGTGTAGCCCGTCGCGGAAAGCTGGGTCGCGATCGTGCCGTCCGCCGCCGTGAGCAGCAACCGCCCGGTCTCCACGAGCTGCACGACCATGCCCGCCATCGGCTCCTGCGTGTCGGCATCGCGCACCAGCAACGCGAGGTTTCCATATCCCAGCTCCAACCGCGCGCGCGCCGCAGCCAGGTCCGGACGCTCCCCGATTTGACGCGACCCGTTCCAAGGCGAACCCGTACTGCCGAGGATCTCCTCGGCGAGGTCGGGAGTGAGCGGCGTTCCAAACAGGGACATCGCCTGTCCTTGCAGGGAACAGACCGAGCCGACGACGATCGGCGACGCACCCGAGGTCCCGTTGAATCCCGCGGTGTAGCGAACGGTGGGATCTCCGTTCTGCAGGTCGCCGCAGCAGGTGGTGACGATGCTCGATCCCCAGCCCTGGAGATCGACGCGCGAACCGTAGTTCGAGAAGGACTCCGCATCCAGTCCGGACGGTGTGCCCGCGCCCACCATGATCGCACCCGAGTTCCGGACCCGTTTGTCGAACAGCCCGCCCAGTTCGGGATTGTCGAGGTCGTTGCTGCCGTTCCCCCCGGCTTCGACACAGATCACACCCGCGGCCGTCGCAACCTGGATCGCGGCAAAGACGTCCGACCACCACTCGCACGGCAGGAGCCCGAACGAACCTCCGCACTGCACTTCCATCAGGAAGACGTCGCCCGGATCGAGCACGTTGGCCGCCGCGGTGATCGCCTCGGCCACCCCGAAGGTGTTGAGCGAGATCGAACCGATCCGAACCTCGGGCGAGATCCCGTCGACGCCATAGCCGTTGTGCTGGCCCGCGATCTCTCCCAGGACCGCGGTTCCGTGATCGTCCTGTCCCGCATCTCCTTCCACGTGGAACGGAGCCTTGAGATCTTCGTGGGTGTAGAGCCATCCCCACTCGATGTCGATCATGTCTACGCCCTGTCCAAGCCCGCCGGGATAGGTCCAGGCGGTCGGCGCCTCGACGCCGACCGGGGCGCCATACAGATAGCCTTGCAGCGACGAGTAATCGGGAGTCGTCGTTCCGCGCGACTCATCCGCGGTGGCAGCGTCTGATCCGGGAACGACGGCGGCACGTTCCAGCAGCGGCTGGGCCCACGCCTCCGCCACGACGGGAAGCTCACCGAGCCGGCGCAGCAGCTCATCCAAGCGCGCCCGGGCCGCGAGATCATCGGATTCGTGCGGGAGACGGACCGTCGCAAACGCGTTGAGATCGGGCAGGGCCCGCTGGGCCTTCTCCTCCCCGCGGGCACGCAGCGCGTCGAGCGTCTCCTCTCCCAGACGGAATCGCGGCTCCCATGTGCCGTCGAACGACACGATCGCGAGGTCGGCGCCCGAAACATCCCGGCCCGTCAGCGAGGTCGGCCGCCCGTTTCGCACCCGTACGCGCGCTGCAGGGTCGAAACGCACGACGATCTCGTCCATGGAGACCCTCTCCCGCTGGTCGAGATAGGCCGGGCGCACGCCGGCCGGCAGAGGATCCGACCCGATCTGCGAGGAGGGCGCCGCAGCATGCACGCCCCCACCCGCCGCCAGGATCAGCGCGACGCACCACGCGGCAGCTCGCCACCGACCGGGTCCGGAAACCGCGCGATGGCCGCCGGGAGAGAATGTGTCCATGCATAGATCAGGGGGAAGGGACCTCGTGTCGATCACGGGACGACTCCTCGGGTTGGCGCTGTCGAGCGCGGATCCTGGAAGGGACGAGCTTTCAGTATAACAGGAGTCGCGAGCAGGCCGATCAGTGCGAGGGCGGCTCCGTGTGGCCGCGTCGCTATTCGCAGCCGTTCATCGCAGTCGATCCCGACGATCAGAGCGTCCGGATTCGCGCATTCCCAGGCGCCGGGCCAGATGGTGCAGATTGCTCCGATGGAGACCCAGCTCGCGGGCGGCGGCCGCCCAGTTTCCCGCGTTGCGCTCGACGGCCTGTTCGATCGCGCCGCGTTGGAACTCCTCGAGTCGCGCTTTCAGCGGCAGGGGCTGCCCACGCAGGAGAGGAGCGGGAGCATCGGACGGCGGTTCCGCGTCGGTGCGTACGCCCGGGAGCCCCACCAGGTCTTCGGCACGGATCAGCACGAGCTCGCGTTGCGGCGAGCGCGAGGCGCACTGGAGCGCGGCGCGGTTCAGGACGTTTTCGAGCTCGCGGACGTTTCCCGGCCAGGGCGCCACCTCGAGGGCACGAAGCGCGTCAGGTCGAATCCTCACCGGACCTAGCCCGAGCCGTCGCCGAGCCAGGTCGCAGAACAGTCCGGTGAGCACCGGGATGTCTTCTCGGTGCTCCCTCAGCGGAGGGACTCGAATCTGGTAGACATCGAGGCGGTGATAGAGGTCACGCCGGAACCTACCTGCCTCGACCTCTCGTGCCAGGTCCCTGTTCGTCGCGGCTACGATGCGGACGTCGACGTGTCGAACCCCGTCAGCGCCGACTCGCTGAATCTCACCCTCCTGTAGCGCCCGGAGCA
>JAGQHR010000926.1 GCA_020431745.1 Candidatus Eiseniibacteriota bacterium | reverse complement strand
GCGCCGGATCGAGGCGGCCGGCCTACCGGTCTTCCGTTCGGCGGACGAAGCGGTCCGCCTGCTCGATCGCTGGGCCTCTTGCACCGGATCATCCGGTAGGGAACTCTGAGCCCGGACGAGGCTATCTGCGATCGGCCCACACGATCGCCGGGGTCGGTGCCCACGTCGGAGACGCGGCCGGCCCGGAAGACAATCGCGACCAACGGAAACGGAAGGACGTCATGGCAGACAAGAAGATCATCGCAGTCGTAGGCGCGACCGGCGCCCAAGGAGGGGGACTCGTCCGCGCGATCGCGGCCGATTCGAACAGCGGATTCACCGCCCGCGCCATCACCCGCAACGCGGACTCGGAGAAGGCGCGGGAGCTGGCGGCCCTCGGAGCCGAGGTCGTCGCCGCCGACATCGCGGACGTCGAGAGCTTGCAGAAGGCGTTCGCCGGCGCCCACGGCGTCTATTGCGTGACCTTCTTCTGGGATCACATGTCGGCCGATACCGAGAAGCAGCACGCCGACAACATGGCGGAGGCGGCCAAGCAGACCGGCGCGAAACACGTGGTCTGGTCGACTTTCGAGGACACCCGCAAGTGGGTGCCCCTGAGCGACGATCGGATGCCGACCCTGATGGAGCGATACAAGGTCCCGCACTTCGACGCGAAGGCGGAGGCGGATGCGTCGTTCACACGGCGCGGGGTCCCCACGACGTTCCTGCTCACTTCGTTCTACTGGGACAACCTGATCCACTTCGGGATGGCACCGCGCAAGGACGAGGGCGGCCGCCTGGTCTTCACCCTCCCCATGGGTGACAAGAAGCTTCCCGGAATCGCAGCCGAGGACATCGGCAAGGTCGCCTACGGCGTGTTCAAGAAGGGGCCGGAGCTGATCGGCAAGACGGTCGGCGCCGCCGGCGGGCATCCCACGGGCGCGGAGATGGCCGCGTCCCTCGGCCGAACGCTGGGACAGGAGGTGCACTACCAGGCCGTTCCGCCGGCGGTCTTCCGCTCGTTCGGGTTCCCGGGCGCGGACGATCTGGGCAACATGTTCCAGTTCAAGGCCGACTTCGAGCACGACTTCTGCGCCGCCCGGGATCTGGGAGTCTCGCGATCGTTGGGGGGAAACGTCATGACCTTCGACGACTGGCTCGCCAAGTACGGCCGGCAGATCCCGATCCAGTAGCCCGCCCTCCGTCCGAGGCGCCCGAGAAGGGAGGGACGGCGGTCGTCGTCCCTCCCTTGCGAAGGGCCTACCGTCCGCCCCGACCGGGATCCGATCAGCCCCTCCCGCGGCCCGAGGATCGCGGATTCGCCCACCGCGGACGCCGCGAGGACCACATTCGGCCCGATGCGGGTCCCCCGGCTCCCGAGGTCGCGAAAACCGTGGGGGGAAAGCCCCAAAACGTCCCCAAAACCGGATGGGGCATTGGATTACCGTCAAAAATGAGATAGAGTGTTGGTGCTGCTGGAGGAGCTGTTATTCAACAAGAGGATCGCGTTACAGTAGCCACGGTCGTGGCGTCGGTGCATAGCCTGGACCCGGCGCTCCTTTGATTCTTGGCCCGCAGAACCTGCCCCGTCCCCCGGGAATTGGTATCAATGAGGACAGGACATGGTGTGGTCGGAAGGCGTAGCTATGGTCAGTGTTAGACGCCCCTCATCTCGACGGTTGGCACTCGCGGTGCTTCTGGTGTTCGCGACTCCGCTCCTCGCGACCGCCGGGCAGATGCAGGATCGATTCATCGATCAGCTCGCGGCGTCCCCCCAAGATGCCTGGGTCACCGGGCTCGTCATGATCGACCAACAGGTCGATGTCGGCCTCGCCAAGGCACGCATGGCCGACGCGCAGCTCTCCACGCGAAAAGCACGACACCAGTACGTGATCGAGGAGGCCCAGGACCTCGCGCGGCGGACCCAAGCTCCGCTCCTCGCCCA
>JAGQHR010000925.1 GCA_020431745.1 Candidatus Eiseniibacteriota bacterium | reverse complement strand
TGGAAGAAGCGGAGCCGCTTTCGCGCCATGTGGCCGAGGTGCGGATCAAGACTCTGGGACCGGACAATCAACGCACGCTCGTGAGCCGCATCAACCTCGCACTGCTCTACGTGCGGATGGGACGCTGGATCGACGCGGAACGGGAAGGACGCGAGGTCCAGGAGATCTGCCATCGCACGTTCGGACCCGAGCACGTCTATTCCCTGAGCGTCACCGGAATCCTCGGCGCCGTTCTGGGACAGGGCGATGCGAAGCGGGCGGAGCCGATCCTACGAGAAGCCGTCGAGAACAGCCGGCGTGGTCTGCCGGAGCATCACTGGCGCACTGCGGTCGCGTTGATCCGGCACGGCAGCGCGCTTTCGGAGCTGGGCCGGTATCCCGAGGCCGAGCGCGAGCTGCTCGAGGGAACAGGAGACATCGAGGCTTCCCTCGGTACCACCCACGATCGGTACCGGGACGCGGCCGAAAAGCTGGTCGAGCTCTATCGACGCTGGGGTCGTGCCCAGGACGCCGAGCTCTGGGCCGGCAAGCTCGCACCCGCGTCCTGATCCCCGGCTAGCCCGTCTCTCGTCGCCAAAGCTTTCCCTCTTCGCGGGGATTCCGGAGTAAGCTACCCCCTTCACACTCCGGACCCCGGACCGGCTCCGGCGTCCGGACCTCGTGGGACAAAGTCTCGGCATCGAGCGTGGAGCGCGCATGATCTTCCTCTTCTTGGCAGGCGGAATCGCCGGGCTGATCCACGTGCTCTCCGGGCCCGACCATCTGGCGGCCGTCGCCCCCTTCGCCCTCCGCGGGCGGGAGCGAGCCTGGATCCCCGGCGCACTCTGGGGCTCGGGTCACACCGCGGGAGTCGCCGTCGTCGCGCTGGCGGCGTTCGCGCTGCGCGAAGCCCTTCCGATCGAGCGCCTCTCCCAATACAGCGAACAGATCGTGGGGATACTGCTGATCCTGGTCGGTGCCTGGACGGTCCGGCGAGCGCTGCGGAGCCACGTGCACACCCACGTGCATGAACACGACGGGACCCGCCACGCGCATCTCCACGTCCACCTGGGTGCCGACTCCCATTCCCCGGCCATCCCATCTGCCGCGACGGGTGCCGGAGACGAGCCGACCGCTCCCTTGCCCGCAAGGTCGCAGAGCGGGCAGTTCGCGCGGTCGCGAAGAAAACCGTTCGCGCACGAGCACAGCCATGCGCCCCTCTGGATCGGAATCGTGCACGGAGCGGCCGGAAGCGCCCATCTGTGGGCCCTCCTCCCGGCGCTCGCGTTGCCCTCACGCGCCGAAGCCGCGGCCTACCTCTCGGGATACGGATGCGGAACGGTCGGAGCGATGGTCGGGTTCAGCGCAACCCTGGGACTCGCGGCCCGCGTGGCCGGAGACCGGACACCCGTGCTCTACCGGAGGTTCCTCCTCACCTCGGGACTCGCGGCGATCGTGATCGGAGTATTCTGGCTCCGCCCGCACTGATCTCCGGAGCTTCGCGCGAGGATCGAACGCCGCGAGACGAGTGCGGATCGACGGTACCGGAGGGAAGCTCGCGTGAGGATCGACGGTGCGGGAGGGAAGCTCGCGTAAGGATCGACCGTGCAGCTCCCCTACCGGAGGAACGACTCGTCGGCGTGGACGCGCCGCCCGCCGGCGGGGAGCATGATCTCCAGCAACTCGAAGTCCGCCGATGGATCCGACCAGGCGTACGCCGTCTCCGGTGGGATCACGACCGCATCGTCCGGCTGCAGCACGAATCGACCCTGTCCCTCGCAGCGCAACGCTCCCGATCCCGCACGCACGAAGTAGAACAGCAGATCGGCGTCGTGCCGCCAGACGCCCACCGGGTCGCCCGCCGTATCCGCCCCAGCGCCGGCCGTGTCCGCCCCGGCGCCGCCCCTGTTGTCCTCCGGGAGCGCGCGGAGATGGTGCGCGGCGGCCA
>JAGQHR010000924.1 GCA_020431745.1 Candidatus Eiseniibacteriota bacterium | reverse complement strand
GAGAGTCGGATCGTCTGGAGGACCGTCCGCACCTCGTGAAATCCGTCGTCCCGTTTGTGCAGCACCTCGAGCCCCAGGTTGATCTTGGCCGGAGCCCGAACCAGGACCTCGGCGATCACGAAGCCGCACCGGAGACGCTGAGGATGGCAACGATCGTCACGCCCCAGGCGAGGACGTTGAGAAGGGTGGGTAGGTCGGTGAGGAGGACCTCGGAGGGCGAGCCCCCGCGCTGTCGACGGAAGACCAGGTAGAGATACCGGAACACGCCGAAGACCACGAACGGAATCGTGTAGACGAGGTTCTGGGTTCCGAACTTCTCCACCGTGACCGGGCTCACCGTATAGATCGCATACGAAATGACAGTGGCGGCCGTCACGACGGGAATGAGCTGATCCACCAACTCGGGCGGATACTCCTCGAGGGTCTTGCGATGATCCTCGGCGCTTTCTGCGAGGAGCACCCGTTCCTGGCGCCGCTTGCAGACCGCGAGGAAGAGCGCGAGGAAGAGCGTGCAGATGAGCAGCCAAGGAGAGATCTCCTCGCTCGCCGTGAGCGCCTGCACTCCGGCGACCGCCCGAAGCACGAAACCCAGCGCGATGATCATGACATCGAGGATGACGACGTTCTTGAGGCGCAGGGTGTAGGCGATGTTGAGCGTGTAGTAGACCGCGGCCGTGATCACGAATCCGGAACCCAACGGCCAGCTCACGGCGAAGGCCGACCCGAGAAGGACGACCAGGAGCGCGCGGGCCGCCCCGGTGGAAATCCGACCGCTCGCGATCGGTCGGAATCGTTTCTTGGGGTGGATCCGATCTTTCTCCACATCCTTGAGGTCGTTGAGGACATAGACGGACGACGCGAGCAGGCAGAACGCGAAGAAACCTTCGGTCGCCCGCAGAAGATCCGGGACCTCCGTGAACCGATGACTGAAGACGACCCCCGCGAACAGCACGGTGTTCTTGGTCCACTGGCGGACGCGCATCTGTTGGATCAGGTCGCGGAACGTCATGAGACGTCCTCCGGGGTCGCACCGGAAGGCGTCTTCGCGCGTTCCTCTTCGAAGTGGCGGCGGAGGCCTTCCTGCCAGGTGGGAAGCTCGACACCGAGCTCCGTGCGCAGTCGATGTCCGTTCAGGATCGAGTACGCAGGACGGGGGGCGGGGCGCCCCAAGCTCGCCGTGGTGGTCGGTTCCACCCGCGACTCCGGGAGTCCGAGGTTGCGGGCGAGCTCACGGGCGAAGCCGAACCAGGTGGTCTCACCCTGGGCGGTGGCGTGCAGGGTGCCACGGACGCAGCTTCCGGCGATCCGCCAGACAGCCGGAGCGAGGTCGTCGACACGGGTCGGCGCGACGATCTGATCATCGACCACGGACACGGTGCCCTGCGCCAGGCGCGCGGAAACCGCGCTCACGAAGTCCGGTCCCCCCGGTCCATAGAGCCCGCTCGTCCGCACGATCCGATAGTCGCCTGCCGCCTCGCGCACGGCGCACTCTCCGTACCACTTGCTGCGGGCGTAGACGCCGCGTGGTCCCGGTGGATCGTATTCGCGGTACGGCCGGCTCGCGCTTCCGTCGAAGACGTAGTCGGTGCTGAGGAACGTCAGCGGAACATCGATGCGCGCCAGCACCGCAGCGAGCCTGCCCGGGAGATGACCATTCACGAAGAAGGCGCGATCGGGATCTGCCTCGCAATCATCGACCCGAGTCCAGGCGGCGGTGAGGATGACACGGGAGATCGCGTCGCGTTCGATGCGGCGGAGGATCGCATCGACATCCTCGAGCGGAAGCTCGGAACGGGCCGGCAAGTCTGCCGTCCATCCGGCCGGCACATGCCGGCCGAGAGCCCTACCCAGGAGTCCGCCTCCGCCGAGAACCAGAACCTTCTTCGTCATGCCCCGCCCATCACCGTCGATTGCGCCGACCTGCTTTTCGATC
>JAGQHR010000923.1 GCA_020431745.1 Candidatus Eiseniibacteriota bacterium | reverse complement strand
ATCTTCATGGTGAACTTCGTCACGACGATGGGGTTGGCGGTCGGGATCGACTACGCATTGCTCATCGTGAAGCGCTTCCGCGAAGAGCGGGAGGGCGGACTCTCGGTCGATGATGCGATTATCCGCGCAGGCGGCACTGCGAGCCGGGCGGTGCTCTTCTCGGGCATGGCAGTGATCGTGGCTCTGTTCGGGATGGTGATCGTGCCGAACAGCATCTTCCGGAGCCTCGGATTCGGAGCAATCCTCGTCGTCGCTGCCGCCGTCGTCGCGGCGCTCACGTTGCTGCCCGCGGTCCTGCGCCTCCTTGGCGACCGAGTGAACTCCGTTCGCATTCGCATCCCCGGGCGCAAGCCGAAGGCGACCGGCGGGGCTGGGGGTTTCTGGGACCGGACGGTGCGGGGGGTGATGGCGCGCCCGTGGGTGAGCGTCATCGCGACCGTCGGCCTCCTTGGCGCAGCGGCGCTGCCGTATGCAACCGTGGAACTGGGGTGGTCCGGCGTGAGCACGCTGCCGGCTGAGACAGAAGCGCACCGGGCCTTCGAAATCCTCGACCGGGAGTTTTCTGCCGGGCTCGCTTCACCGGCCCGGATCGTGATCGACGCACCGGACGCGGACGGGCGCCCTGTCGTCGTCCCCGGTGATGTGCATCGCACCGGACGCGGCCATGACCGTGATGTCGCTCGCTGCCCACGCCGCCTTGGGACCGGCCTGTCCGAACGCGCTGATTGAGACCATGATCAACCGCGGGTTGGCCGAACACAGCACCTGCCATCCGAATCCCAGTTGGTCCAAGGTCCCCGGCTCCGAGGACTCGATCACAAAATCTGCCGAACTCGCGAGCGCGAGGACCTGTGAGCGTCCCTCCGGAGTCTGAATGTCAGCGACCACGGAACGCTTGTTCCGGTTCAATGCCCAGAAGTTCAAGCTCCGGTCCGGACCCACATCTCCCATCGCGAACGGTCCGAAGCTGCGGCTGCGGGAACCACCCGGCGGTTCGACGACCACCACATCGGCGCCGAGGTCCCCAAGAATCTGTCCGCAGAGCTGGCCTCGCTCATCGCTGAGGTCGAGCACCCGGTAAGGACTGAGCGTCGACATGGCATCGCCTCCCGCGGGGTGGCCGCATTCTAGCTTGTCGAATAGAGCGCTATCACCCGGGTGGTACGCTGAATCTGATGGCTGAGCAGCCCGACCATTACGCGACACTTGCAGTCGATCCCGCCGCCTCCCCGGCCGAGATCAAGGCGGCGTATCGCCGGCGATCCCGCGAACTCCATCCCGACTACAACCGCCGGCCGGGGGCCACGCGCGAGATGGCTGCGCTCAACGCTGCCTACGCGGTGCTCTCGGAACCGGCCGCGAGAGAGCGATACGACCTTGCTCGGCCCGGGCGCTACAAGCGCGTGACGGCCACGCCGGTCCAGCCCCCGCCGGTGGGTCGTGGGTCACTTCAGCCGGACCGGCGCCCCGACTGGTATGCATTTCTCGGAGTCCAACCATGGGCCAACAGCGCTGAGGTCCTCGAAGCGTCCCGGCGCCTTGGGACGGAGATCCGCGAAGCACCATACGAGCCGGACGTTCTGTCCCGTCTCAGGACCCAGCTTCGGACAGCGACCGAGTGGCTCGCCACGCCGGCGCTCCGCGATATCTACGACGGGGCGATGGAGGGGGTTCCGCCGCCTCCAGGCTCCCACCCTCACTTGCACGAACACTGGTATTCGTTCCTTGGGCTCCGCCCTTCAGCCTCACTCGACAGGATCGCCGAGCGCGTAACGGAACTCTCCGCCGGGATGCGGAAGGGTTCCGCGGAACAACTGGAACTCAACGAGGCATGGCGGACCCTGCGTGATCCCGCACGTCGCGCCGAATACGATGCCGGCGTCGCTGCGGGTGCTCGTCATACGGGCTGAGTAGGGCGACCGGACGCTCCTTCTGGGTCG
>JAGQHR010000922.1 GCA_020431745.1 Candidatus Eiseniibacteriota bacterium | reverse complement strand
TGATTTCGATCTGCTGCTCTGGCACGGGACCACACTCGCTTCCCGCTTCATCCAATTCGGGACCGGTAGCTGGTGCTCGCACGTGTCGCTCGTCATGCGCGAGCCCGCGTCCGGGATGGTGCTGAACTTCGAGTCCACCACCGAATCGAAGACCCCGGACTGGTTCACGCGTCGGCCGCGGAGCGGATCGCAGGTCAACGCGCTCTCCGAGCGCCTGTCCCGCTATCCCGGTCGGGTCTACGTACGCCGCTTCGCGGGATCTCGCACGGAGGAACAGCGGGCGCGCCTGCGCGAGCTCCGCCGCCAATCCTCCGGTCTCGCCTACGAACGGAAGTGGCTGGAGTGGTTGGGAGCGGGCACGGTCCTGATCTCCAACCACGAGGATCGCGAATACCTGTTCTGTTCGGAGCTGGTCGCCTGGGTGCTCGGCGAGTGCGGGATCATCACGCGCACCCGCTCCTCGAACGAGTACGCGCCGAAGCACTTCACGACCGACTGTGGCCCGGCACAGGGTGGGATCAATACCTACCTGTACCTATCGGAAAAGGAACTACTGTGGCGCCCGCGGCTCCGCCACAGGAGCGTGCCATGCTGAACCGCCTCGCCTACTTCCTGCCCCGCAACTCCTTCCCCTGGGAGCCCACGGTGACGGACGCCTCGCTCTACTTCTGCATCCGGGTCAACAATCCGTCGATCATTCCCAACTTGTTGGTCCGTCGCCCGGCCGCGCAGATCTGGGCCGCGGTCGCGCCGGGGGTCGTCGATTGCGAAACGGAGGGCGGACGCTTCATCGCCTGGCACCAGTGGGATGCCACCCGCCGCGCGATGCCGCACGCCCGCTTTGCGCTCGCGATCGAAGAGAACGCCCACGTGCCGGGTCTGCTCTTCCGTCGGCAGAACAGTGTCGGCGAGTGGATCTGGCCGGAGGTGTGGAAGAATGCCATCGGTTGCGATCTGACGAGCGGCGCACGATTCGAGACGGGCGAATTCGCGGGGCTGACCGCGATCGAAGCGAACGTGCGGCTGTGTCGGGAGCTGTTGGCGATGGAGGGAATCCGCGGCCTGGTCTTCGATGCGAGCCCGCGCACGATGGGCTACCCGAGCGATGCGCGAGTGCTGGCTCCACTCCGCGGACTCGCGCCCGATGCTGGCCGCATCGTGGTCAACGGGATCTTCCAAGGCGAGATGCCCGCGTGGCCGGGGGCGTTCGATCCGATCACTCCGTGGGCGACCGATCTGAAATACGAGCGATCGGTGATGAATCCACGCGGCTACCTGCCGCGCGACTTCTTCGATCGCGTCTATTGCATGTTCGATGGGGCGGAGTTCGGCTTCTCCAAGCTCGGGCTGGCCTACGCTGGGCACAACGCCGTGTGGCACATCGCCCCGACCTATCCCTGGGAGGAGACCAAGGAGAGTTTCCTGCGCCTGCAGGTCGGGATGTTCTGTTTGGTCATGCAGAACGATGTCAAGCTGCCGCCGAAGATCTCCGGCGGCGCGCCCCGCTACGAGCAGATGGGTCCCTGGATCTCCGCGCACGAGACCTATGCCGGGGAACCGTGGGGTGGGCTGCTCGCCAACGCGGAGCTGCTCCGCTGGACGCAGATGCGCGCGGTGGCTCCCATGCACCGCCTGTCCGGGACGCGGATCTATCAACGCTACCTGGAGGATGATGGCGGCCAGCGGTACGTGGTATCCGTCAACTTCGAGAACCGGCAGATCGCCGGGCACAAGCCGTTCGATGCGTCGCTGATCATGCGACCGTGAGGAAGGGAGACCCGTGAAGATCATCAAGGTGAAGGTGGCCGAGCTGACGCTCGATCCGAAGAATGCCCGCCGGCACACGCCGCGCAACCTGGAGGCGATCACCGCCTCGCTACGGGAGTTCGGTCAGCAGAAGCCCATCGTGATCGACGGAAACAACGTGGTGAAGGCGGGCAAC
>JAGQHR010000921.1 GCA_020431745.1 Candidatus Eiseniibacteriota bacterium | reverse complement strand
CGGTGGTTGGGCTACCCCATCCCGGAGCGCGTCACGGGGATCGACCTCATGACCGAAGTGCTGCGCCTCGCCGAGCGGCGCGGTTTTCGCGTGTTCACCCTGGGCGCGCACCCGACCGTCGTCGAGGACGCGGTCGAGGTCCTGCGCGAGCTCCATCCGCGGCTCAACTTGGTGGGGGCGGTCGATGGGTACTACCGCCCCGAAGAGGAAGCTTCCATCGTACGGATGATCGAGGACGCGTGTCCGGACATTCTCCTCGTCGCCCTGGGGACTCCCCGTAAGGAACTTTTCCTGGCAGCGCATCAGCAACAGCTGGGGGTCCCGTTCTGCATGGGGATCGGCGGGAGCCTGGACGTCGTCGCCGGTCGCGTTCGTCGCGCTCCCCCGACGATGCAGCGGCTGGGTCTGGAATGGTTGTTCCGCCTCGTCCAGGAACCGCGGCGACTCTGGCGTCGCTACGTCACCTCGAACACTCGCTTTCTCTGGATGGTGGGACGCGAACGGTTCCGGTTGCGTCTGAGCGGTGCCCGCAAGCAGAGTTCGATCGACACCGATCCCGCCCGCGGCTAGCTCGATCGATCCTCACGATCCCGATGAGACTCCGCAGGGCTCGGTGGAATCGGTCCCCGAACGCGCCGTCGCCTCATCCCGAACAGGATCCCCGGTGAAGGAATCCGTACACAGACGACGTCGATCTTTCGGACCGGCACTTTGCGCGGTGTGGGCGCTGCTGCTCACGTCGTCCCCGCTGCGGGCCGAGGACACGTTCCACAATCCCTACCAAACTCGCGGCGACTATGCCTCCCTCCTCGTGATCGATGCCGTCACGGGAACGGTCCTCCTGCAAAAGGACCCGGACAAGGTCCGGGCTCCCGCCAGCCTGACCAAGATGATGACGCTCTACCTTCTGCTGGATGCGAATCGACGCGGAGAGGTCTCGCTCTCCGACACCCTCGATGTTCCGTGGCAGTCCAGCAAGATCGGCGGGAGCGGGGTGGGCCTCCGCTCCCACGAGAAGATGACGCTGAAAGAGGCGGGGGAGGCGATGATCATCTCGTCGGGAAACGACGCGGCGATCGCCATCGCCGAACATCTCGCGGGCACCGAACCGATCTTCGCCAATCGCATGACCAAGAAGGCACGGGAGATCGGGATGCTGTCCACGCGCTACATCAACGCGCACGGACTGGACGGATGGAGTCTGACCTCGCTCACCACCGCGCACGATCTTTCCGTGCTCGCCCGCCGGCTGCTGCAGTTTCCGCAGACCACGCAGTGGTGCTCCCGACAAACGCTCACCATCCGCGGCGGACAGGTCATCCACACCACCAATCGTCTCCTGGGACACTTCGAGGGGATGGACGGGATCAAGACCGGGTTCACCGGCCCGGCCGGTTTCTGCTTCGTGGGGACGGCGGAACGCGACAGCCTGCGCCTGATCTCGGTGGTCCTGGGCGCCTCGACCAACGAAGCCCGTTTCCGCGAGTCCGGCTGGGCACTGACCGAAGCGTTTCACCGGTATCGTCGCGTCACGGCGGCGCGCCGGGGACAGCCGGTGGGGGTCGATCTCCGGATCGAAGGCGCCATTCCGCCCGCCATCCCCATTCTGTCCGCAGCGGATGTTCCGCTGGTCCTCCCCCGGACTTCTTCGCAGCCGATCCGCTTCCTGCTGACGCCCCGTCCGCTCGCACTGCCACTGAGCGTCGGACAGCCGGTGGGCCGGCTCGACGTCATGGTGGGAGACAGCCTCGTCGCGCGCATCGATGCCCTGGCCGGGGCGCCGGCCCGGCGGGAGAGCTGGTGGCAGCGGTTCCTCGAGTCGCTCCGCTTGCACAAACCGTCCCGCACCGGTTGAACGGTTCCCCGCCGGAACCGTCTATAGGGTCGTCAGCCCAGGCGGCCGGTCTGCGCTGTCCAAAAGCGCGCTCTCATCGACATACGT
>JAGQHR010000920.1 GCA_020431745.1 Candidatus Eiseniibacteriota bacterium | reverse complement strand
CTTTGCCTTCCGTCGTGACGCGCACCCGGGATCCCTTGCGGCGTGGATTCCATGCGCTGCTCGCCTTGGGCGGTTGGGCGATCTTCCTCTATCTCTGGTGGACGATCTTCGTCCGAGGTTTCGGGCCGGAGTCCTGGATCGTGCTCGCGGCGATCGCGATCCTGATTGGTGCGATCGCGCTCCTCAACCTTCTCTGGGTCCGGTACAACGAAGGACTCGCGCGCATGCGCACGCCGCGAACCCACGTCCGCGTCGTGGCCACGGAGTGTTCCACGGACTCGCTCGGGCGGAACATCGAAGCGGATTGGAGCGACCTCCGCCGGGCTCGATCGATCTGGATCGAGGTCGATCCGGACACGCACCGCAAGGTCTATCGCACGGTGGACACGTGAGCCCGGGACATCTCGTCCGCTTCGATCAGCATCCGCTGTATGCGCTGCTGCTGCTCTTCTTCGGGTTGTATCCGGTAGTGTCGAGTCTGGTCTGGATCGCCACGGCGGTGCTGTTCTACCTCCGCCGTGAGCGGGGTCAGGGGGAAGCCTTCTACGATCTCGGGGACGCGCCCCCTCCGGTGTCCGTGCTCATTCCCGCGTTCTCCGAGGAGGCGGTCATCCGGCGCACGCTCACGGGGGTCTGCGCCCTCCGCTACCCCGACTTCGAGGTGGTGGTGATCGACGATGCCTCGACCGACGGCACGGCCCAGCTCGTCGAAGAGTTCCGCCTCCGGGCGGAATCGGGCCCGGCGTCGCTCCCGCCGGTGCGTCTCATCCAAAAGCGCACGAACGAAGGGAAGGCGATGGCGCTCAACGACGCGATCCCGTGTCTGCGGGGGGATCTCGTCCTCGTCATCGACGCCGACGCCTATCCCGATCCGGATCTCCTGCGGTACCTGGTGCCGCACTTTCGCAGCGCTCGGGTGGGTGCGGTGACCGGCAACCCCAAGGTCGCCAACCGGGAGACTTTTCTCGCGCAGCTCCAGCTGATCGAGTTCACCTCGATCGTTTCGCTGCTGCGGCGGGCGCAGCGGATCTGGGGTCGCATCCTCACGATGAGCGGAGTGGTCGGGCTCTTCCGCAAGTCGGCGCTCTTCGACGTCGGTCTCTATGCGCCCGAGATGGCGACCGAGGACATCGACATCTCCTGGAAGCTGCAGCGCGCCCGCTACGACGTGCGATACGAGAGCCGGGCGCTCGTTTGGATGCAGGTCCCGCCGACTCTGGGTCGGCTCTGGAAACAGCGCATGCGCTGGGCCCGCGGTCTGTCGCAGATCCTGCGCCGCCACCGCACGGTCTGGGGAGACCCGCGGGATCGCCGTCTCTGGCCCGTCGTCATCGAGGCGACTCTGTCCGTGATGTGGGCCTACTGCGCGGTGCTCCTCACGGTGTTCTGGATCGCGAGCTCGGCGGTCGGTCACCTGCCGCGCGGCATCAGTCCGATTCCTCTTTGGTGGGGGATGTTGATCGCCACTCTCTGCATCGCGCAGCTGGCGACCGGAGTGCTGCTGGAACGGCGATACGATCGCGAAGTGGTGCGCTACTTCCCGGTGGCGGTCTTCTACCCGATCGTCTACTGGATGCTGATGGCGCTGGTCACGGTGTTGGCCACGCCCTTCGGCCTGCTCGTGCCTTCCCGGCGCGGGGCGGTCACGCGCTGGCAGACCGAGCGCGATCCGATCACCTAGCGGATTCGAACAAGAAAGAACCGGGCGGGGTTTCGTGACCCGTGCCCGGTTCCGTGGAAGACGACGCTGTCGCAGCCGCTCAGCCGCGACGACGGCGCGCGACTCCGATGGCCGCGAGACCAAGGCCCAAGAGCGCGACGGAAGTCGGCTCGGGTACCGGCTCGCACACCCCACCCGCGGCCCAGTCGACCGCGTCCCGCATGAAGGTCTCGGCGCCGGCGATGCCCTGATAGGAGTGATAGTCCGCATCCTGCATCGAATA
>JAGQHR010000919.1 GCA_020431745.1 Candidatus Eiseniibacteriota bacterium | reverse complement strand
TGATCTCGCTTTCGGGCCAGGCGCAGGATACGGGGGACTCCGGCAGCGAGAAGGCGGCCGAAGCGGCCCTCAAGATCGCGGAGCTGCAGTATTTCTCGCAGAACGAGGTAGCGACGGCGCTGGGGCAGTATCAGAAGGTCATCGATCAGTTCCCGGAAACCAAGATGGCGGCGCGGGCGGACTACGCGATCGGCTGGATCCAGCTGCACGACGAAGAGGTTCCGCCGGACACGGCGTTCGCTCGCCTGCGCGGAGTCGTTCGGCGGCACCCGGAATCCACGCAGGCGCGGGCCGCCATCGATCTGATCCAGGGGGCCGGCGGGGACACCACCGGACTGCGTGCGCTGCTCGTGGACGTCGTGCCCGACACCGTCGCTGTCGAGGTGGACGCGGACTCGCTGGGGGCGATGGCGGATTCGTCGGCCTTCGGAGACTCGCTGGGATTGCCGGATCGCATGCGCACCCTGCGCCGCCGCTTCTCGCCGGAAGGGGAAGGGGAGCTGACGGCGGGCGACTCGACGAAGGTCGTGGTCCTGGACGGCGATTCACTACGGGTGCCGGTGGGACGACCATCGCGCGAGCTCGATCCCCGTCGGGACGCGCTGCGGCGCATGCGATCGCGCGCGGTCGACGATTCCGCACGCGCCACGGGGCCGGATTCCCTGCTCCAGATCCGTCCCCGCCGCGATCTCCCGGGACGTCGGCCCACGCCGGACGCGGTCTCCGATTCGATCTCGAGCGCGACGCCGTCGGACCCGAACGCGGTCGCGCTTCCCGAGGCGTCGCCCGATTCGCGCCCGAGCCAAGCGCCGTCCGACTCGACCGCGACGGCGACTCCGTCCGACTCGACCGCGACGTCCAGTCCGCTGGAGGGGAACCCATGAACGGCGCCCAGAACCTGCTCGTCCGCGTCGTCGAGAATCGGAGGCTCACCTCCGAGATCCTCCAGCTTCGGATGGAGGTCGCTCCGGATTGGGGGCCGCCCGCGCCGGGGCAGTTCGTTCAGGTCGAGTGCCTCCCCGATCGGCCCTTCTCCCTGCGGCGTCCGTTTTCCATCGCGCGCTTCCGTCGGCTCGAGGATCGCGCCGAGCTCCACCTGGTCTATGCGCCGGTCGGCGACGGGACGCGGGAGATGGCGCGGCTCGCCCCCGGCGATGCGGTGACGCTCGTCGGCCCCTTGGGCCGGGGGTTCCGCCCGGTCCGCGATCGGGTTCCCGTCCTGGTGGGAGGAGGACGCGGGATCGCGCCGATGTTGATGCTCTCCGACTCGTTCCATCGCGAGCACCCGAAGGGAATGATCCTCTTCGGAGTGCGCCGCTCCGGTCAGCTCTACGAGCTGACAGACGTTCCGTTCCCGGTCCGGATCGCGACCGAGGATGGCTCGGCTGGTTTCCACGGCAACGTGATCCAGCTCCTGGACGAGCTGCTGGTCACCCGGAAGATCACGCCGGACGGGCACGCGCTCTATGCCTGCGGCCCCAATCCGATGTTGCACGCACTTTCCGATTGGGCGGCGCGCCACGGCTTCCCCTGTCAGGTCTCGTTGGAGACGCTCTTCGGGTGCGGCTTCGGAATCTGCGCGGGATGTGCCGTGCCCGTGCGGAGCGGGGACGAGGAGACGTCCGACGAGTTCGGCCGCTATCGCTTCGCGTGCATCGACGGTCCGGTCTTCGAGGGCGATCGGATCGATTGGGAAGGAGTGCGCGAGTGAGCACGACGGTGGATCTCCGAACGAACGTAGGCGCGATCCCTTTCCCCAATCCCGTTCTCGTCGCATCCGGAACGTTCGGCTACGGGATCGAAGCCCCCGCCCTGACGCGGGCGAGCGAGCTGGGTGGAATCGTCACCAAGACGCTCACGCTGGAGCCGCGGCGGGGCAATCCTCCCTTGCGACTGCACGAGACACCGGCCGGGCTCATCAACTCGATCGGTCTCCAGAACGTC
>JAGQHR010000918.1 GCA_020431745.1 Candidatus Eiseniibacteriota bacterium | reverse complement strand
GATCCGGCCGACCGTCTCCACCGGATCGACACCCGCGGTCTCGCCGGTGTAGCGCATCACGTAGAGCCCGCCGCCGCACATCTCCGAGATGTAGATGTTCCGGCTGGGCTGCTGCGCGTAGACGCCCCAGATCCCGCGGTAGATGCCGAACGAGCAGGACGAATTGTCCCACGCGGTGTCCCGGTACCATCCCGCCTCCACCGGATTCTCCGGGTCGGAGATGTCGAGCACCCGGAGGCCCTGGTCGTAGTACGAGATGTAGGCCAGGTGCCCGTAGACCTGCACGTTGTGGATCGAGTTGTTGCCCGGTCCCGTCACGTACTCCGCGACGGCGAAGGGCGCGCCGGTGTCGCTGATGTCCCAGACGTAGAGGTGTCCCCCGCTCGACTCATCACCGGTGATCAACCACTGAAGGTCGTCCGTAGCCCAACAGGAGTGGGCGTAGCCGACGCCCGGATAGGTGAAGTGGGACAGAACGATCGGCGCGGTGGGGACGTTCTCGTCGACGATCTCCCAGCCGTTCTCGGATCCTCCGGGGCTGCAGGCGTAGAGCGTGCCTCCTTCGGCATAGACGTCGTGGTTGTAGTCGTTGCTATAGGCGGCGAGCATCGTGGGATGGACCGGATCGGCGTTGAGATCGTAGATCAGCACCGACCGGAAGTGCACGCCGGCCACGAAAAGACGTCCCTTGTCGTCGATGAACACGTTGTGGGAGCCACCGTCCTCGGGAAAGCCGCAGGGAGTGGGTGAGCAGAGATCCCGTTGCTGGATGGCGCCGACCTGGACCGCGTTGTAGGGATCGGCGAGGTCGACGATGATGATGTCCCCATACTCCTGGCACGCGTACGCATAGTGATCCCAGGTCTTGACGTCCTTCATGTCGTCACCTGAGACCGGAGCGTCGATCGACGAGGCGAGGATCGGATTCGCGGGATCCGAGCAATCGATCACGAGCAATCCGTTCCCCTTGCAGAGGAGCGCGAACTCCCGTCCCTGCTGATCGACATAGCCCCAGACATCCGCGACCCAGGGGTAGAAATCGCTGACGTGGTAGTACGAGACGAGATCGACGTTCGCGCTGTCGACGGTGGCCAGGGCCGGCCGGGCGAACACGCAGGCGAGCGCGACGAGGCAGAGCGGAGCGAGCCGGCTCGTGCGCGGTCGTTCCTCGGCGAAGACAAAAGCCATGAGCGAAACCTCCCTGATGCATCCGAACCCGGCCCCGTGTCGTGACCACGATGCCGATGAGTGTATCAGCCGACCGGCGTCCCGCTCATCAGCCGTTTGCGGGGATCGAGTCGCGTCGAGCCGTATGCGATACTGGTCGGGAACCGGCCGCGTCCGGTCGATGCTGGAACGTGATGCCCTAGGAGCGATCCCCAAGGCCAGAGAGGCGCATCGGGGCTAGATCCGGCGGACCGGTCGATCCGGATCGGTGGCCGAGCAGCAGAAGAGCGGCCCGGCGCGGGTTCCGGCTCCTCGTCGCGAGGGGCCGTGGTGTCGTAGTGGGACCGAGATGTCGTAGACAGAGCCTACGAAAGGCGTTCTGGGAGACAGCGTGAAACGTCAGACCGCACGCACCGCCCGCGCCCGCGGCGACGGAGCCGAAAAATCGTCCGCTCGGGTGTCTCCGCCGCATCCCCGTGCCAAGAGTCCGGGAACGCCGACCAAGACGACCCACCCGCTGCGTCTCTTTGCCGGATCGGCCAATCTGCCCCTCGCCCACGCCGTGGCCAAGGCCCTCGGCACCAAGCTGGGAGGATGCACGACGACGCACCTGCCCGACACCGAAGTGCACGTCCTGCTCGACGATCCCGTCCGCGACGACGACATCTTTTTCATCCAGCCCTGTCCCCCGCCGGTCAACGACAACCTGTTGGAGCTGCTGCTATATCTGGACGCGTTCCGGCGCGCCTCCGCCCACAGCATCACGGCGGTGGTGCCGTA
>JAGQHR010000917.1 GCA_020431745.1 Candidatus Eiseniibacteriota bacterium | reverse complement strand
ACGTGAATCGTTCGCTCGTCTACCGCCTGGCCCGGCGTTTGGGCGAGCCGGACCTGGCGCCCGTCCATCGTCTCGATCGCGATACCGCCGGGTTGGTGCTGCTGGCGCGCCAAGCGTCCGATCGGGCCGCCTTCCACCGGCTCTTTGCCGGGGGCGCCGTCGAGAAGGTCTATCGGGCCGTGTCCGAGGGCCCGGTGCCGGAGCAGAGGTATTGGCGGGTGCGGAGCCGCATCGTTCCCGCCGAGCGGCCCTTCCGGCGCGTCTCGATTCCGGATCCGGAGGGAGACGCGGTGACCGACGTGTATCTCGACGGAGCGCGCGACGGGCGGCTCGGATTCCTGATCCGTCCGGAGACGGGACGACAGCACCAGATCCGGCTCCATCTGTGCCAGATCGGCTTTCCCATCCTGGGGGATCGACGCTACCCGCAGCTGCGCGCTCCGCTTCCAGAGGGGGAGGAGCTCCGCGACCCGCTTCAGCTTCTCGCGCAGCAGTTGGGGTTCCGGGACCCCGTCACCGGGAGGCGTCACCGATTCGTCAGCAACCGGCGTCTGCACGCCGATCCGACCCCCGCCTGAGCTCCCCGGCCCGGTGCCGCCCTGCCTCCGGTGCGTGTCGGAGTGTTTCGCACCACCCCCGACGCAGACCGGGGCCAGGTGCCGGACCGCCCCGACCCGGTGGCTCAGGGCATTTCCCGATTCTTCCCTGATCGCTGGCCGACAAAAGAGCCCAGCGGTCCGCTACCGAGTTGTTCCGGAACGAGTTGAGTGTGGTGGAAAAACATGCACCACCCGCACCAACCGCTTGACGGGTTCCGGCGCCTCGGCGTAGATTATCTCCGCAGTGGGGATGCGTGGGTTTCGGTGGGGTTCACGGGGGACTTCGCCAGCCGCTGGGGGACGATTCGTAAGTGTCTTTATTCGTAGGGACATACGAGTACGTCCTCGACGAAAAAGGTCGAGTCAACGTCCCGATCAAGCTTCGGGAGCTGCTTCCGGAAGGGAAGAAGACTCTGGCGACGGTGAAGTGGTTCAACGGGTGTTTGGCGATGTTTCCGGTCGCGGACATGGAAGAGTTCGCGCGGAGGCTCCAGGACGATCGATTCCAGGCCAGCGAGGAGGGCCGGCTCTTCCGGCACATGCTCCTGGCCGGGGCGTCGGTGGAAAAGCCGGACTCCCAAGGACGAATCCCGCTGAACGAGATCCAGCTCAGACATGCCGGACTGACGCGTAAGGAAAAGGTCGTCATTTTCGGTAACCTGGAACGGATCGAGATCTGGAACCCAGAGCGTCTCGAACAACGATTTGCGCAAGCGGAGAAGGATAGTCACACGCTGGAATCGCTCGCAAGCACCGTGTTCAGTCCGCAAGGGTGAGGCAAGGGTTGGCGCGAGGGAGCAGGGAATAGCGGCAACGGGGTTGACCGGGAGGTCACGCGCCAGGGAAGGCGCGCAGGAGGAACGGGATGCGGACGAAGCAAAGGCCGCAGTCGGAGGGATGGATCACGTTGGCCGAGGTGGTGGACGAGCGCGAGCTCGCTCGCATCACGCAACGGCTGCGCGACGTGTCCTGCCCCGTCCTCGATTTCTCACAGACCGTGCACATCCGATGGAAGGATGCCGCCGCGTTCGCTCGCGACCTCTTGGCGGCTGGCTTCGAAGCACCCGTGCGGCTCGTCGGCCTCGACGAGTACTGCGCACGGATTCTCATGTTCGCATGGCCTCTCGAGGCCTGGGAAGTGTTCGCGTGGGTGGCGGAGGAGGCGGGCCGCGATCTTGGGGAAGATCGCACGCCGGCCGTTGATTCCACACCCGTTTTGCATCGTTGGGCGCCGGATCCGTCCTGGACGCCCAGTCTGAATTGACCCGTCCGTGAAAGAGGGGACCGGAGGCGTGCTGCTTCCGGAGGCTTTCACGAAACGGGAGGGCTTCGTTCGAGTTCGTGGGGCC
>JAGQHR010000091.1 GCA_020431745.1 Candidatus Eiseniibacteriota bacterium | reverse complement strand
AGCAGGAAAGACGTGGTCATGTCGGCGGCGACGCGGGCCGCCGCGAGCGGGTCGAAGTACATCGCGGTCCGCCGGGGAAAGCGCTCACGGTCGTCGTCGTATCCCGGTGGATGTGGAGGAAGCACCCGACGGATCGATTCCGGCACCGAAAGCGCCTCGGGATCCAGCGTCCGCAGCAGCTCACGAAGCGCGTCGCGCTGATCCTGCGAAGACACAGGTGCAATCGGCTCCTGTCCGTCTCCCGGTACCGCATACGTGTAGTAGCGCCCGCCCAGGAGCTTCGCGGTCGCTTCCGCCTGATAGCGATGATGCAGAAAGAGCGGGACCAACAGCTCCTCGAGCTGCGCCGTGGGCTCGCCCGGCAAGAGGCTTCGCGGACCGAGCTGCGCGAGCGCGATGCGGCGCACCTCCATCGTCTGCGCGAGGGCCGCGACCGGATCCGATCCGTTGTCCCAAAGATTGGCCAGGGGATGCCCGGCGCCGGCCGGTCGCGCGTCCTGATCCGTGAGATAGAGCAAGCCCCGCGTGCGCGCTTCGTGGAGGATCGCCTGCAGACTGTCGCTCTCGGACGCCGGATCGAAGTCCCCGTAGGCGTATCGGATCGAGATCTTGTCCCAGGCTCCGATGCCCTCCGCGTAGGCCTGGGAGAGATCGAGCGCCCCGTGGTCGACGCGGACGAGCGGAGCCGGATAGTCCATGACCGAAGCCCGATCGTTCACGCTGGCGGCGAAGTTGTGCGCCAGTCCCAGCGCGTGCCCCACCTCGTGCGCGGCCAACTGACGGAGACGGGCCAGGGACAGCTCGATCGGAACCGAACCGTCCTCCCCGCGCACGAGTGCGCTTCCATCGGGACCGTCATCGAAGCGGCACGTTCCCCGCTCTCCATCCCGAGACACCAATCCTTCGAAGAGCAGGCGATCCTGACGGACCCGCAGGGAGCCGAGCGTGATGTGTCCCTTGATGACCTCGCCCGTCCGCGGGTCCGCGACCGATCCGCCGTAGGACCAGCCGCGGGTCGCGCGGTGCACCCATTGGATCACGTTGTATCGAACGTCGAGCGGATCCGCGTCCGGGGGAAGCAGCTCGACGCGAAACGCATTCTCGTACCCAGCGGCGGTGAAGGCCTGATTCCACCAGCGGGCCCCCTCGAGCAACGCGGTCCGGACCGGTTCGGGCGCACCGGGATCGAGGTAGTACACGATCGGCTCGACCGGAGGGCTCAGCGCGCGGGACGGATCCTGCTTGGCGAGGCGATGCCGCGTGATCCAGCGCGTCTCCATCGGCGCATCGAGCGGGGCCGCGTAGTCCCGGTACTGCACATCGAACGACCCGCAACGGGGATCGAAGGCGCGCGGACGGTAACCCGGGGGCGGGAGCTCGACCAGCGAGATCCGCTGCCGCAAAGTGACCGCCTCCGGTGTGGGCGTGGTCTCCCGCACGAACCGTCCCGGCTCGCTCGTGGCGAAGGTCAGAACCGAGGAAAGCTCCGTGTTCTTCGGAAATGCCTTGGTCGCGGGTAGGTAGACGGCGGAACGGTCGGTGTCGAGCGAGAAGGACCCTTGTCCGCTCTGTTCGAGAGTGCGTGCGATCTGCGGACCGTCGCTCAACATGAGCGGCGTGACGTCGACCAGGACTCGACCGTCGGTTTCCGCGGCAATGTCCGCGCCCCACAAGACGGACTGCGCGAACGATTCCTCGACCGCACGTCGTTCGGCCGCATTGTCGGTGCCGGCACGGTACTTCTGGTTCGGTTGCCACAATAGGACGCGGCGCCCGATACGTTGAAAACGCACCAGACGCTCCCCGCTGATCTGCCCACGATCCAGACCGACCGGGTTCGAACCGAGCCCCGTCTCCAGGAAGTTCACGAGCAGGAACTCTTCGTTCAGATGGGAGACTTCCAGCCAGACCTTGCCGCGTGCTTCGTCCCAGTAGATCGGGAAGAACCCGTCCTGGCGTGTCAACTCGCGGCACTGCTCGGCGATGGTGGGGAGCGGCTCCGGAGCCTCGACCGCACGCGCGGGACCGGAGGAGAGGAACGTCAGGAGGCCGACGAACAGGAGTCCCGCGCACCGCACGGTACGTCGAGGGTAGGCGATCACTTCAGGTACTTCTGGTACGCGGCGACCGCGAGCGCGTCCACCCGTTCGTTCTCGGGATGTCCGTTGTGCGCCTGGACCCACTCGAAGGTCACGCGATGGCTTCGTGCGAGCTCGACCAGCTCTCGCCAGAGGTCCTGATTCTTGACCGGCTTGCGATCCGAGGTCCGCCATCCGTTGCGCTCCCAACCGCGCACCCATTCGGTGATGCCTTGGACGACGTACTTCGAATCGCTGACCACGCGAATCTCGAGATCTTCCTTCTTGAGCTGCTTCAGTCCTTCGATGACCGCCGTCAGCTCCATTCGGTTGTTCGTCGTGCTCGGATCGGAACCGAAGATCTCGCGCGACTTGCCCGTCGCCGGATCCTTGAGCATCGCCGCCCATCCACCCGGGCCCGGATTGCCCGAGCACGCTCCATCTGTATAGAGGATCACGTTCGGCCCTTCCTCTCTAGCTTTGATGTCCATCGGACGGAGCCTACCCAGAAGGGACGAAAAGGGGAAGCCGGCATGGGCCCGATTCTCGATACCCCAGGGCCGGACGAGAAGGGTGACATCTCACGTACAAAGGATCATGATGCGCTTCTCGTGGAATTCGCGCATCGGCAAGACGGATTCACGGGGTGCCACAACGAACGGTCGATCGTTCCCGCGCGCTCGTTCGTTGCAGTGCAGTTTCGGGTCCAGCAGGTACGTCGATGGAACACCCGACAGGATCGGTAAGGGGTCCGGTGGATTCGTACACTCGTAAGGATGTGACTGCCTCCCGACCCGACGTCGGAGCCGGCCGATGAGTGGGACACGCCGGAGCTGGCGTGATCTTCCGCGCAACGTCTGGGTCGTGACCGGCACCTCCCTGCTCACCGACGTCTCCAGTGAGATGATCGTCCACCTGATCCCGCTCTTTCTCGCGAACGTGCTGGGGGCGCGGACCGTCACCGTCGGTCTGATCGAAGGCGTCGCCGAAACCACCTCCAGCCTGCTCAAGATGTTCTCCGGGTGGTTCTCCGATCGGATCGGTCAGCGCAAGTGGCTCACCGTCGCGGGCTATGGGTTGTCGACGCTGAGCAAGCCGTTCCTCGCCATCGCCGGCAGCCCGGCCGCGGTGCTCGGCGTACGCTTCTTCGAGCGCATGGGGAAGGGCATCCGAACCGCTCCGCGGGATGCGCTGGTTGCGGACAGCATCGAGCCGGAGCGGCGGGGGCTGGCCTTCGGCGTGCATCGCGCCGGGGACACTCTGGGCGCGACCCTGGGTCTGCTGGCCGCCTTCGTCGTGGTCTGGCTGGGACAGGGGCATGACGGACTCTTGCATGCAGAGACGTTCCGGCGGCTCGTCTGGCTCTCGGTGATCCCCGCGTTGCTCGCGGTCGCTCTGCTCGTCTTCGGGATCCGCGAACCGCAGCGAAAGTCCCGTGCCGGCGCTCCCGCTTTCGGTTGGTCCGGGCTGCCGGCGGCGTTCCGCCGCTATGTCGTGATCGTGACCCTGTTCACGCTGGGAAACTCCTCGGACGCGTTCCTCGTTCTGCGTGCCCAGGAACGTGGGCTCAACGTCCTGCAGATGATGGGGCTGCTGACGATCTTCAATCTCATCTACACGGTGATCTCCGGACCAGCCGGAGCGCTGTCGGATCGGATCGGACGACGCCGATTGCTCGTGTTCGGTTGGGGCGTGTATGCCCTGATCTATCTGGGATTCGCCGCGGCCCGCGCACCCTGGCACGTGTGGGTCCTCTTCGCGTGCTACGGCGCGTACTACGGTCTGGCGGAGGGAAGCCTCAAGGCGATGGTCGCCGACCTGGTGAGACCCGAGGAGCGGGGAACGGCCTATGGAGCGTTCCATCTCGCGATCGGCATCACCGCATTGCCCGCCAGCGTGATCGCGGGGCTGCTCTGGCAGGGAGTCGGCGGCTGGTCAGGCTTCGGAGCGGCGGCCCCGTTCTACTTCGGAGCGATCTTGGCGGTGGCCGCGATCCTATTGCTGACGACCTGGATGCCGCGCCACGCGATCCGCCTCACTCGAGAGGAAGCATGACACGCAGCTGCGCCGCGTGCCCGACCGCCCCGCTTCGATCCTCCATTGGGTAGGGCTCTCTCGAAAGACTTTATCGCCAGGCCGGGGACGGGCTACCAGTGCCAGAAGCCGTGCACCCAGAGCGCCGCACAGAGCGCGAGCCAGCCGAACACCCGCATGCGTGACGGAAGCATGACTCCGGAAGGGAACGGACGTTCGGACCAGGTCGCACCGGCGGCGAACGGGCGGACCCGCGAGAGCACCAGCAGTCCCCAGGCGCCGCGCATCGCGAGGACGGTCAGAAACGGCAGCGCATAGAGACGTGCATCGCCTGGACCGTCGCCGACGGCGGCCAGCAGGGTGAACGCGAGGACCACGATCGCGCAGGCACGCTCCCGCTCCCCCCATCCGCGCAGCAGGATCAGCCAAGCCAGCGCCAACGTGAGCAGGGTTCCGAACATCAGCGCCTGGGCCCAGCGGTATGCGATGCCGTGATAGGGGAAGAGATCACGGGTCGCTGCGTCGTTCCAGCCGGAGAACGAGATCTCGTCCTGCACCCGGCGTAGCCAGACTCCGACGACGGTCGCGGGGCGGGTCAGGCCGAAGCCGATGATCTCCGCCAGGGCGAGCCGATTCTCCAACACTTCCATATGATCGGCGTAGAGGGTGCCGCGTCCCGGCACCCGATAGTCGATGTGATGGCTGCCCGGAATCGTCGCCGCCTGCAGGCGCATCGCCCAGGTGCTGTCGACGAGCACCGGTTCTTCATGCAGACGACTGTTCCGGATCATCCACGGAACCGTCGTGCTGAGCACCAGAAGCAGCAGCACGAATCGCCGCCCGACGACTCCGGATCCCGGACGCGGCGCTACTGCGATCGCAGCGATCGGAACGAACAGTCCGGCACGACCGAGAATCGCGAGTCCGAAGAGCAGGCCGGCGATCGTCACTTGGAACCACCGCGGACGCGACCGGTGGCGCAGCCACAAGAAGGCGCCCACCAGAAAGAGAAAACCCACCAGGATCTGTGGGCTCAGATGTCGTGTCTGGGCCAGGGCCTGGGGAAACAAGGCCACCAACACGCCGGCAAGAAACGCGTACTTCCGCCCCAGTCCCACATAGCGCACGAAGAGCCCCGTCAAGGTGGCGCTCAGGGCCCCGAGCAGGGCATGCGAAGCGACGACGGCGTGATGGCTGTATCCATAGGTCCGATAGAGCAGACCCAGATACTCGGGATAGAGCGGCGGCAGCAGCGCGGTCGGCCCCATGCCCAGCCCGACCGCGATCCGCAATCCCAACTGATCGAAGAGCAGACCGGTCCCCATGTAGGCGTCGGCCGGAAATCGCGCGACGAGCATGCGGGCGACGAGCGCCAGGGCGAACACGAGCAGCAGATACGACTCGCCGATCACACCGGGTCGACGAAGGGGCAAACGCCTGGTCGGGGTTCGCCCGCTCGCCGCCCGCACCGGTCCGGCGGGATTGGTCTCGTCGATCTCGCGTGGATGGTCCTGCATGGTCGTTTCTTTTGATCGGTCGATCCGCGGCGGTTCGTGCGCTCCGCTTGGGGGTCTCCACCGTCGACCGAGCAGTGCGCCGTGGGTGCCCGACCGCGCATCCAGGTCATCGGAGGGTCCGTGAAATCACCCACGCAGTCTTGTTCGACATCGTCGGCTGACTACCGGGCTCCGTCCGGCACGGTCTCATGGAATGGTCCCGAGTTGTCCCCAATCTACTGACAACGTGTGGAAAAACCCGGGTCGGCGTGTGGACATCGTGTGGGGGAAAGGTCGATCTGAGTGTGAATAACTTGTGGGCTACTCGCACCCCCCGTGTTCGCTGCGAAGCGGAGCGCACCCGGCGCCGGAGGCGACACCTCCAGCCAGCGCCGGACACATCCTATAATTGATTGTACGTCAATGATTTATGAACTGCCGAAGCCCATGGATTCGACCGGTACGAAAGGGGCTGGGAAGCCGATGACACCGCCAGATGACACCGGTGGAGTGTTGAGAACTCCGACCGACGAATATAGACTGATCGATCCGATACCTTTCTTCGGTTTGAGAACAATTCCTCCGGGTTGGCGATTTCGACAACGTGCCCACCGTGCCGAGATATGGGCAAACACCTATACCGAACGAGCCTGCGGTGTCGTCGGGTCGGTGCGACTGCGATTCGGTACCCCGCGATCAGGGCCTGATCGGGTCGAAGTGCAGCCAGCACTCCGGCTCTGGTACCGTGGACCGGCGTGCCCGCCGTCGCATCGGCAAAGCCCGCGACTGAACGCGGGCCGCGCGTCTCGAGCCGACGATCGGAACAGGCCGGGAGAACCGAGGTGGGAAACAACGCATCGGAGCTGGTCGATCGCCTCGGCGCGATCTTCGGTCCGGAACGCACGGTATCGACTCCCGAGCAGCTCCTGACCTATGAGTGCGATGGCCACGCGCTGGAGCGGCGCCCCCCGCAGGTCGTCGTCTATCCGGAATCCACAGAGGAAGTGCGGCGCGGCATCCGCGTCTGTGCCGAGCTGGCGGTCCCTTTCCTGGCCCGTGGCGCCGGAACCGGACTGTCCGGAGGCGCGGTGGCCGCGCGCGGTGGGGTCGTCTTCGAGATGGCCCGGATGAATCGGATCCTCGAGATCGACTACGCGAACCGCTTGGCGGTGGTCCAGCCCGGGCTCGTCAATCTCCACCTCAGCCTCGCCACCCAAAAACGAGGCTTCCACTACGCTCCCGATCCTTCCAGCCAGGGCGCCTGCACGTTGGGCGGCAACGTAGCGGAAAACAGCGGCGGCCCGCATACGCTCAAGTACGGCGTGACCACGAACCACGTGCTCGGTCTCGAGCTCGTCCTTCCGAACGGAGAGGTCGTGCGCACGGGATCGAGGATGGGCGACGTGCCGGGGCTCGATCTGACCGGCGTGATCGTCGTATCCGAAGGCACCTTCGGGATCGTGACCGAGATCACCGTCCGCCTCACGCGCAATGCCGAAGCGGTCCGGACGTTCCTTGCGGTCTACGACGACCTGGATCGCGCGTCCGAGACGGTGAGCGGAGTGATCGCCGCCGGCATCGTTCCGGCGGCGCTCGAGCTGATCGATGCGGTCGCGATCCAGGCGGTCGAGGCCCACCTCAAGGTGGGATTCCCGACCGATGCGGCGGCCGTCCTGTTGATCGAGATCGAAGGGCTCGCCGACGAAGTGGAGGCGACGGCGACGTCCATCGAGACGATCGCCCGCGCGCACGAGTGCCGCAGCATCGAGGTCGCGGGCGACGAAGCGACCCGCCGGCGACTCTGGAAGGGGCGCAAGATGGCGCTGGGAGCGGTAGGCAAGATCGCGGCGGCCTACTACACGCATGACGGAGTCGTCCCACGCTCGAAGCTCCCCGAGGCGGTCCGCCGAATCCAGGAGATCGCGAAACGGCATGGCGTCCGCGTGGCCAACATCTGCCACGCGGGGGACGGCAATCTCCATCCGCTGCTCCTGTTCGATCCCTCCGATCGCGACGAGATCACCCGGATGCACGACGCCGGCAAGGAGATCCTCCGCATGTGCGTCGACCTCGGAGGTGCGTTGACCGGCGAGCACGGAGTCGGCGCAGAGAAGCGGTCGTGCATGCCGTGGCTGTTCTCCGAGAACGATCTCGACCAGTTCGCGCGCGTCCGAAGCGTGTTCGATCCCCACGAACTGAGCAATCCGGAGAAGGTATTCCCGACCGGATCGCGCTGCGCGGACGTGCACATCGCGCGCAAGATCCGCACGGGCGGATGGCTATGAACCGGGAACGGGAGCTCGCACCCAGGCTGGCGGACGTGGTCGGTGCGGAGCACGTGGCGTCTCCCGCTTCTTCGTTCGGAGAATCCGCAGAGTGGCCCGCGTCGATGTCCGATGCGGCGGCCTGGTCCCCGCTGCTCGTCCGTCCGGGTTCGATCGAAGAGGTGTCGCGACTGGTCGCCGCGTGCGCTGACGTGGAAGCGACCGTGGTTCCGATCGGTTCCGGCAGCAGCATCCGCGCGGCGATCGGCCCGGAGGTCCGGGCACGGGACGCCGGGACGGAACCGATCGGCCCTGACATCGGGACACACGACACAGGGATCGAACCGATCGGTCCTGACATCGGGACAAACGACGGAGGGATCGAACCGAGCGGCCCGGACATCGGGACACACGACGCAGGGATCGAACCGTCCACCTCTGATCCGGCGGACTCATGGCCGGGATTGGCGCGCGCGTTGCGTCGACTAACCGCGGAAGATCGTCCGCTCCCCGATGTGTTGCTCTCGTTGGAGCGATTGGACCGGGTCGTCGAACACAACCCGGCGGACATGGTCGCATCCGTGGAGTGCGGCGCCCCGTGGCACGGCACGCAGACCCGGTTGGGCGAACGGGGACAATGGATCCCCCTCGATCCGTCCATCTCCGCGCGATCCACGGTCGGCGGCGTGCTCGCCATGAACCGCTTCGGTCCGCGTCGCCTGCGCGACGGGACTCTACGCGATTGGGTCATCGGAACGACGCTGGTCCGTCCGGACGGAGACATCGTCCGCGCCGGCGGGATGGTCGTGAAGAACGTGTCGGGGTACGACCTGTCCAAGCTCTACCTGGGCTCTCACGGGTCGCTGGGCATTCTCGT
>JAGQHR010000916.1 GCA_020431745.1 Candidatus Eiseniibacteriota bacterium | reverse complement strand
CGGGGACGGGCCGGAATGCCCCGACGAAGGTGCCGGTGAGCAACGTCAGCAGACCCGCGGCCATCCAGGTGACGGACGACCCGATGAGCGACCGCACGTAGTAGATCGCCATCGCGATCAGAATCACACCGAAGACGTGCTTGACGGTATCCATCCACTGGCCCGCGCTGGGCAGCGCGTTGAGGGCCCCTGCGAAGGTCCCGATGATGAGGAAGAGCAGACCGAGGCCGCACGCGAACGTAAAGAGCAGGGTGAATCCCTTGAGCAACGACCCGATCTGCGCGACCCAGGTGAGAAGTACGACGAGGACGGGGCCGACGCACGGAGAGGCGACGATGCCGGTGACCGCCCCCATGAAGATCGCCCCGATCACGCCGGTGCGGGGACCCGCGCTGAGCTTGCTCTGCATCGCGGACGGCAGAGCGAGATCGAAGGCGCCGAGCATGGAAGCCCCCATCGCGAGGAAGACGGCCGCGACCGTGACGAGCACCCCGGTCGATTGCATCGCGTTGCCGAAGAGCGCCCCGGTGCGGGCCGCGACGAGACCGAGCGCGAATAGGTGAGCGCGATCCCGAGCACGAAGAAGCAGGAGAGGAAGAATCCCCCCAGGCGGCCTTTCGAGCTGCCGCCGATGTAGCTGATGGTGATGGGAATCATCGGATAGACGCAGGGCGTGAAGCTGGTCGCCACTCCGCCGAGAAAGACGAAGAGGAAGGCGAGGAAGGACCCCTTCTTGAGGGCGGCCTCCAGGCGCCCCTCCAACGTCATCGGAACTTCCGCGGTCTCGAGCCAGGCTCCACCCTCGTCCCCTCCGGTCGGAGCAGAGCCGGCGCTGCCCAGCTCCGCGAAGATCCCCTGAGCCGCGGGGTTGGGGCGGGCGCCGTCGGCGACGACTTCCAGAGGCAGCACGACCGTCCGCTCCTCGGGCGCGAAACAGACGAACGCCGGTTCCTCCAGACAGGCTTGGTAGCCGACCAGTAGCTGCAGGTCGGCGCGGCCGAGCGGAGCGTCTCGCGGCACCGTCACCGGATAGACGACGACGATCTTGCCCTGGTAGATCGGCTCGTCGAAGAAGATGCCGGGCTTGGGCATCTTCGGCTCGCCGAGGGTGGCCGCGAGCCCTTCGGCGACCTCCACGGTGAAGAAGTCGTTGACCTGGATGTGCGCCTTGTCGGGGATCCGATAGACGACCGCGATCTCGCCCTTGTCCCCCGGCCTCAGGGCCTCGTGGGAGAGATAGGCCTGCACCGGAACGTCGATGTGGTCGGGCATCTCCCCCGGATCCAGCATCTCCTCGCCGGGCGCGGCCAGTCCGCGGCCGGAAGCGAGGGCGAGGGCCAGAAGCACGAAAGCGCGAGCGGAACCGTGGAAGCGTGGGGACATCAGCTTGCTCCTCGAAAAACCGGCAGTGTTTCGAACCGCCCCGATCGCGGAGGCGACACGATCGGGCAGGCCGTCCGAGACGGACCGCCGAGAGAATACGCGGCAACCGACGCCGGGTGCCACCCTCAGAGCCTGGGACCGGCGGGCGGTTCGCCCGGACGTTCCAGATCGACGTGAATCAGGGCATGGTCGGACGCGGAAGCGCCCACCTCGGCAGTGTGCGTACGGGCGTCCTGTGGGTCCAGTCGGGATACCACGATCCAGTCCAACCGCATGCGCAGGACCCGGGTTCCCAACCCGAAGGAACGAGACAGCCAGTGGCGGACCGGGGCGGGCAGAAGATCGAGGTCCTCGGCTCCCCCCAGCACCTGCTCGGCCGTCGGCTGACCATCGTTGGCTCCCGCGACGGTGAAGCCGTGCTCGGACAGCAGGCTGAAGAGGGGTTCCCTCCGGAACGGCGCCGCCAGCTCTGCATCCAGGGCCCGGGGACGCGTGGAGACGATCCGGAGGAACTCCCGGATGGAGCGGGCGAGCGATCCCCGGCGAAAGGAGTTGGTGTTGAAAT
>JAGQHR010000915.1 GCA_020431745.1 Candidatus Eiseniibacteriota bacterium | reverse complement strand
CGCGCGCCCACCCGCTCGAATGATCCCAGCGCGCGCCGCTCCCCGAGATGACACCCAGGGTGCCACCCGCCGAGCGACGGCGCCGCCAATCCCCGGTCCCGATCCGAGCTCCCGAGCGACGTCATGACCGCAGCATCCCATAGGCGATCAGGAGCAGCATGCCGACGAGGACCGCCATGACGTAGTCCGGCGCGCGTCCCGTCTGGAAGCGGCGAACGAAGCTCCCGATCGAGATGGTCGCCCAGCCGATGTAGTTCATGAGCCCGTCCACGATGTAGCGATCGAACCACCCCGATGCCGCGGAGATCACGAGCAGTCCGCGCCGATACGCGAAGGTCCAAAATCGATCGAACGGCCCCGAAAGGATCAACGTGCGGATCGGGGCCAACGCCGCCGGGGCCGCCATCGTCCGGGTGCCGTAACGCAGGACGCCGACGCCGATGCCCGCGGCGGCCAGTCCGAAGGCCGCGAGTCCCACCGGCGAGATCGCAAAGTGATACTCCTCGTGCCAGCTCTCGGCGAACCAATGGGCGAGGAAGCCGCCGACCACGGTAAGGACGCCCAGCGCGAGCATCGGCACGAGCATGCTCGCCGGCGCCTCGTGCGCATGCGATCCGTGCTTTTTCAGGTGCTCGGAGGGCTGTCCGAAGTAGGCGATCAGAATGACCCGCGTCATGTAGAAGGCGGTCAGCGCCGCGCCCGCGAGACAGAGCACCAGCGGGCCGATCAGTCCCGCGTGGAGGAGCTCTTCGAGGATCAGATCCTTGGAGAAGAAGCCGGCGAAGACGGGGATGCCGGCCAGCGCGAGCGCGCCCACGATGAAGAGGCCGGCGCTGATCGGGGTCTTCTTCCGCAGTCCGCCCATGTCGAAGATGCTGTTCGATCCCACCGCGTGGATCGCCGCACCGGCGCCGAGGAAGAGGAGCGCCTTGAAGAACGCGTGCGTCGTCAGGTGGAAGTAGCCGCCCATCATCGATCCGCTGCCGAGCGCAGCCACCATGTAGCCGAGCTGCGAGCAGGTCGAGTAGGCCAGCACCTTCTTGATGTCGTTCTGGACCACCGCGATGCAGGCAGCCAGGAACGCGGTCAACGATCCGATCCAGGCCATCACCGTCAGGACCGATGGAGCGGCTTCGAAGATCGGGTAGACGCGCACGATCATGTAGACGCCGGCCGCCACCATCGTCGCGGCATGGAGCAACGCGGAGACCGGAGTCGGGCCTTCCATCGCGTCGGGGAGCCAGACGTGCAGCGGGACCTGGGCGCTCTTTCCCATCACTCCGATGAAGAGGAGGGCGGCCACCGCCACCGCGACGCTGCCCGAGAGGTGCTGGTCCCAGCCGAATCCGCCGGTCGCGGCATAGAGGATCATCAACCCGACGAGGAAACCCATGTCGGCGAACTTGGTCACCCAGAACGCCTTGATCGCTGCCTTGGCCGCGCTCGGCTTGGTCCACCAGAAGCCGATGAGCAGGTACGAGCAGAGTCCGACCAGCTCCCACGCTAGGAAGAGGGTGAGTAGATTGGGCGCGAGCACCAACGCCAGCATCGAGAACAGGAAGAGCGACTGCCAGGTGTAGTAGCGGCCGAGCGATCCCTTGGGCTCTTCGTGGAGATACCCCAGCGAGTAGATCTGCACGCACGAGGCGACGAACGCCACGACGACGGACATGCTCGCGGAGATGCCGTCCAGCCGGATGCCGAGCTCGGCCATTACCTTGCCGCCGCTCACCAGCCAGGGAACGACCGCGACTTGCGCGGGGTCATGGGGAGCGCGCCCGAAGAGCGCCATCAGCGATGCGGCGAGCGAGCCGAGCGCCATCAGCGACGAGAAGATTCCTGCCGGTGCCCCCGACTTCCGGAGAGGCTTGACCAACGTGAGAATCGCGAATGAGGCGAGGGGCAGGAACAGCGCGATCGAGGCCGGGCTCATCATCACGATCACCCCTG
>JAGQHR010000914.1 GCA_020431745.1 Candidatus Eiseniibacteriota bacterium | reverse complement strand
TTCGCCTGCCATCGCGGCCGGCATCCCACCTACATCTGGTCGAAGCTGGGAGTCGACGGAGACGGACGCATCCGGGCCATGCACGTCCGGACGGTCCTCGACGGCGGCGCCTACGGTTCCTACGGAGTGGCGAGCACCTTCTACACCGGCGCGCTCCAACCGGTCACCTATCGGACGCCGCACTACCGTTTCGACGGCGCGCGCGTCTTCACGAACAAAGCACCTTGCGGGCCTAAGCGGGGTCACGGAACTCCGCAAGGCCGCTTCGCGCTGGAAACGCAGCTCGACAAGATCGCGGTGGATCTCGGTATCGACCCGGTCGATCTGCGTCTGCGCAACCTCGCCCAGCCCGGCTCGGTCACCGCGAACTATCTGGCGGTCGGTACGATCGGACTGGGACGGTGCCTGGAAACGGTGACCGCCGCGAGCGGCTGGCGGGAACGACGCGGCCGGCTCTCCGCCGGGCGGGGACTGGGGATCGCCTGTTCGAGCTATCTCAGCGGAGCGGGTCTTCCCATCTACTACAACGAAATGCCGCACTCGGGCGTGAGCCTCAAGCTCGATCGCGGCGGCGGCGTGGTCGTGTTCTGCGGATCGACCGACGTCGGACAAGGCTCCGACTCGATTCTCGCCTACCTCGTCGCGGAAGTGCTCGGCATCGACCTCGCCCACGTGCGCGTGGTCACCGCGGACACCGACCTGACTCCGGTCGATCTGGGAAGCTATTCGAGCCGCGTCACCCTCATGACCGGTAACGCGGCAGTGGAAGCGGCCGAGCGGGCCCGCGACCTCCTCGCCGAGACGGTCGCGGGGATCCTGGATGCGCGCGCGGACGAGTTGGTCTTCGCGGACGATCGCATCTCCGTGCGCGGGGATGCCGATCGAACCATCGACTTCCCCGAAGCAGTGCGGCGCACGGAGGCACGCTGCGGCACGCTCGTCACCGTCGGAAGCTACGCACCGCCCAAGCCTCCCGGGACTCACAAAGGCGCGGGCGTCGGTCCGTCCCCGGCCTACAGCTACTCGGCGGCGGTCACCGAGGTCGAGGTCGATCCCGCGACTGGTCATCTCACGGTCGTCAAGGTATGGATCGCCCACGACATCGGGCGGGCCCTCAACCGGCAGGCGGTGCTCGGACAGATCGAAGGCTCCGTCTACATGGGTCTGGGTGAGGCGCTGATGGAGGAGATGGTCTACCGCGGCAGTCGCAACGTCGTCCTCAAAGCGCCCAGCATGCTCGAGTACAAGAGCCCCACCGTGCTCGAGATGTGCGAGGTGGAATCGTTCCTCATCGAGGAGCCGGACCCGGCCGGCCCGTTCGGCGCCAAAGAAGTCGGACAGGGCCCTCTCCTTCCCATCCCCCCCGCGATCGCCAACGCGGTCTACGACGCGGTCGGCGTTCGGATCGACGAGGTACCGATCAGCGCGGACAAGATCCTCGAAGCGCTCGCCCACAAGGACGACGGCAGCCCGGCGCGCTACGGACCGCGCTCGATGCCCGCCGTGTCGTGGCCGTCCCCGAAGCGCATTCCCTCGGGCGAGACGAGTGACGCGTCCGAGTCCGGGCGCAGCCGAACGGGATCGTCTCACACCGACGGATCGTCCCGCGCCGAGGGATCGCCTCCGTCGCACGGCGGCACTCCGGCCGGTCGGGGGAGAAACTCCTGATGTTGCGACTTCCGACCTTCCGCACCTGGCGTCCGCGCACGCTCGAGGAGGCGACCCGCATCAAGGATGAGCTGGGACCGGGCGCCGCCTATGTCGCGGGCGGTACCGACCTGTTGCCCAACATGAAACGGGGACAGCAGACTCCCAGCGCCCTGATCGAGCTCCGCGGTATCGAAGCGCTCGGTCGGCTGCACATCGACGGCGACCAGTGTGCCCTCGGCGCCGGGTTGACTCTCGCCTCGCTGGCCGCGCGGATGGAGCTGGCAGGAAGGGCGAACGCGCTGGTCA
>JAGQHR010000913.1 GCA_020431745.1 Candidatus Eiseniibacteriota bacterium | reverse complement strand
ACCGCTTCGCTCCGCACGGACCATGCCCCCGTCACGCTGCAGTTCCAATGGCTCTCCGGAAAGACCTATGTCCAGACGATGACGATGGACGCCGACATGACGATGCCGATGGGCGGGCAGGAGATGACACAGTCGACGCGCATGGAGATGACGATGTCGATGGCCGTCTCCGGCGTGGACGGAGGCGGAAAGCGGATCGACGTGCACTACGACCACATCGCGATGACCGTCTCTGCGATGGGAAACGAGATGCACTACGACAGTGCCGATCCGGCCCAGTCCACGGGCCCCCTGGCCTCGATGGGCGACGTGACGAAGCGCGATTTCCACGTCGTCATGAACGATCGGAACGAGATCGTTTCGGTGGACTGGGACGGCGAGGTCGCCGCCGAAGTGCAGCAGATGATGGATCAATTCGCGAGCAAGGAGCAGATGGGACAGCTCATGAGCACCTGGCTGACGCAGTGGCTCCCCGGCAAACCCGTGAATCCGGGTGATTCCTGGCCGCTCGAGCTGAGCTGGCAGATCCCCACCCTGGGCGGGATCGAGTTGGCGGGGACGAGCACGCTCGCCGGGTTCACCGAACGGGACGGTCACGACTGTGCGGTCCTCGACATCGCGCTCGAGATGGACGCCGACTTCTCGGGTTCCGGCGGAGACGGCGAACAGGCGGAGGCTCTCCGGCAATTGGGGATGAAGATCGATGGTGGCACCACCACGCTGCGCTGTTACTGGGACAACGACCTGGGTTGGATGCGCGGCCTCGACATGGATCAGCGGTTTTCCGTTTCGATGAAGAACCCGCAGGACGGAACGCCGGTCGAGATGCCCCTGCACCAGAAGATGGAGTGCACCGTCGAGGTGAAGTAGACCCCTTCCGCCGACCCGAAAGGCACGTCCGAATCGACTCCGGCGGCACGCCGGAGACCGAAGAAGCCGGCCCCCATCGCAGGGACCGGCTTCTGTTCGATCTGCGGAAACGATCCGCGAATCTACCGCCCGGGAGTCTACCGGATCACGACCAAAGACCGCGTCGCGCTCCAGTCCCCCACCGCCATCTTGGCGAAGTAGGTGCCGGACGCGACCGGATGTCCCTGGTCGTCTGCTCCGTCCCAACGCACGCGGTGCTCACCCGCCTCGCGTGCACCCGAGATCAGCGACCGCACGTGCCGCCCGTTGACGTCGAAGATCCCGAGCTCGACACGGTCCTTCGACGGCAGCATGAAGCGGAGATCGGTCGCCGCCTGGAACGGGTTCGGGGAACCGCCGTCCAGCCGCAACGAGAGATGGGTCGGCGAGCCGCTCGGGTCGACGTCCGTGGTCGACGGAGCGAGCTTTTCGACGTACCAGTCGTCGACCAGGACTTCCATCGTGGTCGGATCGCCGTCCTGCGCCGCGAACTGGAAGCGAACCTGGTTGGTGAAGCCGAACTCCCACGGATCGACGCGGAAGGTGTGCTCCCGCCACTCCGGCGAGGTGTCGTCGTAGATCCGCTCGACCGTGGTCCAGGTGTTGCCGCCGTCCCCGGACATCCGCAGCTCCAGGTAGTTGTTGGGAGTCTGGGTAGCGATGCGCGTCCAGTACCAGAAGGAGCCCTGGATCATGTTGACGGTGCCGAGGTCCATCACCGGCGTATTGAAGCTGGTGCGGCCGTCGAGCTCATCCTGGAACGGCGGCGCGCCCCGCGGCGGGTTGCCGGTGATCCAACAGTCCGTGCCCGCGGGAGTGTGATCGTCCTCCGGCTGCCAGGCGCCGTTGAGCACCCCGACCGGATCCTCACGCTCCCAGATACCCTCGGTGGCCGTGTCCTCCGGGGAGCCCACGGTGTAGCCGGCGTCGGTCTCCATCGGATTGTCGAACAGCTCGGTGAAGTCGCCGATCGCGATGACGTAGAAGTCGGTGGGAGCACCGTCGGGCGCCGCGTCGTGAAGCCCCGACACGGTGTCCTCGGCATAG
>JAGQHR010000912.1 GCA_020431745.1 Candidatus Eiseniibacteriota bacterium | reverse complement strand
AGTCGATCGTGCGGACTTCGATGCCGGGGATCCCGCCGAGGGAATCTGCCGGTTGTGGGTAGACCCGGTGCATCCCGGCATCGATGAGCAGGCGCACGGAGACCCCGCGGGCGGCGGCGCGCCCGATCGCGTCCAGGATCGGCTCCAACGCGTGACCGGGCTCCGTCGAGACATAGAACTGCTCCAGCTCCAGGGTGGTGCGGGTGTGCTCGATGAGGTCGAGCCAGACGATTCTCGTCTCCTTCGTGTCCGGAAGTCCGAGCGAGGTTTCCAGGGGATGCGTTTCCACGATCTCGATCGGAGGCGCACCGGTGCCGAGGGCCGCGGAGAGGTGTGTCGCCGGACCCGTGCCGGCGATGGTCGCCATCACGAGCCAAGGCTTCCATCCCGCGGGCCGACGCTTTCGCGTGGTGCGTGACAGGCGGATCGGCGCGGGCGACCCGGTCGAAACGGATTCGTCCCTGCGATGCAGGCCGTCTCCCCGGCTGCCGACCGTCACGAGCTTCTCCCTGCTGTGGGTAGCACGGCACGCATCTGCGACTGGCCCCGCGTCAGATCACGGAGATCGCGTGGAGGAAGACGAACAGCACACCCACCGGCACGATCCACTTGAGAAGGAAGACCCAGCCCCAGTAGACCCGTCCGAACTTCGTTCCCGCAAGGAAGCTGCGGCGCCGAGCCTCCGGATTGACGCGCCAGGCTACGAAGAGGGAGATGCCCATCCCCCCGAGTGGGAGGAGCCAGTTGCTCGCCAGGTAGTCGAAGGTGTCGAACCAGTTCTTTCCGCTCTCCTGGCCGAGGAGGTGGAAGACGGGGGCGGTGAGCTTCGCGAAACCTTCTCCGAAGGCCATTGTCCCGCCGCTCAGGGCGCTGGGGATGCCGACCAGAGTGATGACCGCTCCGCAGAGGAAGGTCGACTTCTTGCGCGAGAATCCGCGCTCGTCGATGAAGTAGCTGACGACCACTTCGAGGATCGAGATCGCGCTCGTGAGTGCGGCGAACACCAGGAGCACGAAGAACACGGTCGCCCAGACGGCCCCGCCGGGAAGCTGTCCGAACGCGATCGGCAACGTCACGAAGACGAGTCCGGGACCGGCGCCCGGTTCGAGCCCGTAGGAGAAGATGATCGGGAAGAGCACGAGACACGCCATGAGCGCGATCACCGTGTCGAAGACGCTCACCAGGATGGACGTGCTCATGATGTCGTCGTCTTCTTTGAGATAGCTTCCGTACGTGATCATCGCCCCCATTCCCAGACTGAGGGTGAAGAAGGCGTGTCCCAGCGCTTCCAGAATCCCCGCCGGATGGAGCTTGTCGGCATGGGCTCCGAAGACGAACTGGAATCCCTCACCGAATCCGGGGGTGGAGAACGCCCGGACCAGCAGCGCCAGCATCATGAAGAGAAGCAGCGGCATCATGATGCGGGCCGCGCGTTCGACGCCGGCCTGGATGCCACCCAGGACGATCAGCGTCGTCATGATCATGAAGACGACGTGCCAGGCGACGTTGACCGGTCCGTTTGCGAAGAGCGTGCCGAAGATCGATCCGACCTGATCCGGTGTGTGACCGGCGAAGCCCCCCTTGATCGAGAGGACGACGTAGTGCAGCGCCCAACCCGCCACCACACTGTAGTAGGAGAGGATGACGAATCCCGCCGCCACCCCCAACCAGCCGAAGGTCATCCAGGGGCTGCCGGGTCGGGAGAGTGCCCGGAACGCGCCCACCGGCGAGCGCTGGGCGGTGCGGCCGATGAAGATCTCGGCTGCCATCACGGGAAGTCCGACGAGGAGGATGCATCCGAGGTAGATGAGAACGAACCAGCCGCCCCCGTTGACCCCGGTGATGTAGGGAAACTTCCAGATGTTTCCCAGGCCGATGGCGGAGCCTGCGGCGGCGAGGACGAAGCCGAGGCGGCTTCCCCAATGGGCGCGATTGGCAGTCGTCATCCGGATCCCCC
>JAGQHR010000911.1 GCA_020431745.1 Candidatus Eiseniibacteriota bacterium | reverse complement strand
AGCTCCGGGCGGCTCTTCGCCACCCGGAGCTTCCAGGCATCACCGTCGGATGGACGCCAAACCGGGAGCCCGTCTCGACCCGGCTCGATCGTATCGCTCCGACGGACGTGCCACGGCGGGAAGCGGTGCCGCGTGCCTCGGGCGAGGTGCCCCGTGGAACGCGGCGCCGCGGAATCCGCTAGCGACGGAGCACGGTCACGGGGATCGACGCGTGCTCTCCAGCCACGTCCATCCGCACGAAGTACGCGCCACTCGCCACCCGATGACCCAGGTCGTCCTGACCATCCCACGTCACCTGGTACTGATCCGGCTGCTGCGTCGCGTCGACGAGAGTACGGATGGATCGTCCACCGGCATCCAGCACCACCACGCGCGCGCGCTGGGGCTTCGAACCCGGAATCGCGTAGGCGATCGTCGTCGAGGCTCCGAACGGGTTCGGTCCGGCCAACCGCAGCTCCATCCGCCCCGCCTCCGCGACCGGATCCACGGACGCCGTCGCATCCAGGATCACGCGGACGTAAGCGCTGTTCTGGCGACCGGCGGCATCGGTCACGACCATCTCGATGGTGCGCATCGGATCCGCGGCCTCGTCGGAAGCCGGAGGCAGGTCCAACGTCGTACAGACCGTCGCGCCCACACCCAAGGACTGGCCGGCCTCGTCGAACCACTCGAACTGCCAAGGCGAGGTGCCGCCCTGCGCGGTGCTTTCGAAGCACACTTCCTCACCGACCGCGACGACCGAGCTGTCAGCCGGCGACAGGATGCTGCCCTGTGGCATCGTTCCATCCGCCCAGACGCAGAACTCGACAGGAGTCGGATCCGACGTCGGTCCCACGAAGCCGGTCACCACGTAGCACGGACAGATCGAGGCGATCGCCTCGCCCATCGGAGGCTCGTAGTAGCCCAGCTCGAGATTGGTGATGGTGAGCTCGTCGGCCGGGATCTTCATCCCGTCGATCGCCGCGTCCCAACCCTGGGCACGGATCGCGTCGACGACGATCTGCGGATCGATCACCGGAACCATCGATCCACGGACCACCGGGCGCCATCCGGTATTGATCGCCTGCTGCAGATGATTGTTGGCGCCGAAGGTCGCGGACCAACGACCACCACCGCCACGAACCGGACGGTCGTCGATGCGACGTTCGAACTTGACCCGGATCCCGACCGCGAAGCAGCTGTCGGCAATCTCACCGCCCTGTGCGGTCGGCTCCTCCGCCGCGATCGCCGCTCCCTGCATCACGAAGTCGGAACCCACGAAGATGCCGTCCTGGGGCCACCCCGGCCACACCGACGGATAGCGGCTCGCCAGCGACTGCGCCAGCGACTCCGGCGGAAGCAGCGGCGCCGCGGTCTTCCACTCCAACCACTCGCGGGTATCCACGAACTCGTAGGCACCGGTGGTCTCGTCCACGCGCAGCTCGTTCGTTCCCTGGATGCACGTGCGCTCGCCGTCCCCGGTCGCACCGACCTCACCACCGCAGAGAGCACCGTTTTCCGTTTGGCACACCGCGTTCGCCGCGGTCCGTACGAACGCGTCCGAGACCTGGACCGGCAGCACGTCGTAGCACGGGAGCTGGGGCGCCAGGGGCTCGAGCAGGCCGGGCGCGAGCGAGACCGACATCCCCTGCGGGCTCGTTCGCGGGAACACCGCGGGCTGCGTCGGCATGCGATAGCGATCACGCTGGCTCTCGGGAATCAGTGCGGCCGACAGCGGGTCCCGGGCCTCGTCGAACAGCCCGAGCCCGTGCGTCCAGTAGTGGTAGACGCCGTTCGCCGTGGGATCGGATACGACGCTGCCCTGACCCCACAAGTAGTCGCCGCCGCAGGCACTCGTCTCTCCCAACACGACGGCGGTGCCGCTCCAGTTGTGGAGATCGAGGGAGTAGAACCAGGAGCTCTTCACCGTGTGGGGAGAGTCGAAGGCTCCGCTGTCGACCATGCGCTTGCCGAACGTGGTGCCGTAGT
>JAGQHR010000910.1 GCA_020431745.1 Candidatus Eiseniibacteriota bacterium | reverse complement strand
CGCCATGCTCGCATCCTGTGCCGCCTGAGCCTCGGCGAGCTGAGCCAGAACCGACCGCTGGTGATGTCGGGACAGGGTGAGGCCCCCAAGCAGGAGCAGCCCGCTGACCGCCATCGTACCGAGGAGCGAGGCGAGAGCCGGCCACTGTGAATCCGACCTTTGAGCGCTCATTCCCGTTTCCTCTCCTCCAAGTCCTGGGCGCATCATAGTGACGCGCGAGTCCATCTCGATGCCTCGAGAGCTACGGATCGTTGTCGGCGCGAGCCGGTACGCAGCCTCGGTGCCCGGTGCCGGCGAACCGGGCCGGAATCGTCCTAGGTCGTGTTGTGCCGGTAGACGGAGCGGGCGCGATCGTAATGCTCGCGGATATAGACGGGCTCCTGGAACGGCACCCGGGATACCTCCTCTCCGTGCTCATCCCAGCCGACCGCCTCCTCGCCCTGCACCTCGTAGCGATGGATGATGCGATTGGTGGAACCGAAGAGCAGCAACGCGCCGAGCAGCTTGGGATCGCTCGCGAGCTCACGGTACATCTTCTTGGAACGTTCCACTTCCGGGCCGAAGAGCTGCTCGAGAAAGCCGGTCGGCACGTGGAGCGGAGGGATGTAGTAGACGTTCGGTCCGGTGCCCGCCTGCGGGTAGAGGGGGAGGGCGAGCTTGCGGATCTTGATGATGTAGTCGAGCGGATTGTCCTCGCGGGGTTCTGCCTGCGTGGTCAGGAAGCCGTGCATCCGGATCTTTCCGATGCAGGACTCGACGCAGAGAGCGACCATGCCGTTCTCGACGCGCGGGAAGCAGCCGATGCACTTCTCGCTCGCCCGGCTCACCATGTTGTAGAAGACCTTCTTGTACGGGCAGGCCCGCACGCATTCCTGATAGCCGCGGCACCGTTCCTGGTCGACGAGCACGATGCCGTCTTCCTGCCGCTTGTAGATCGCCTTTCGTGGGCAGGCGGCCAGGCAGGCGGGGTGGACGCAGTGGTTGCAGATCCTGGCGAGGTAGAACATCCACATGGGGTGGATGCCGCCGAATGCCGTTCCCCCGGAGACGTTGCCCGAGACGTCGTCTTCTCCCAGATTGGGGGCCGCGTAGTCTTCCACCACCGGTCGGTGTCCCAGCGGCGGCTTCTTTTCCCCGTCGATCTCGAAGATGGTGGACGTCGAAAGCCGGTCGCCGTTCCATTCGGCCGGCTCCAGCTTCTCCAGCAGCCGCAAGTCCCATTGGATCGGGTAGCCGCCGTACGGCTTCGTCTCCACGTTGTTCCAGAAGATGGTCTCCTGGCCCTTTCCGCTCGTCCAGCAGGTCTTGCAGGCGACGGTGCAGGTCTGGCACTCGATGCACTTGTTGGTATCGAAGATGTAGGCGACCTGGCGATCGGGAGGCGAGGCGTCGTACGGATAGGTCATGTCTCGCCCGATGTGCCGGTTATAACGAGAGGGCATGCCGAACGTCTCCTTTCCAGGGAGCAGTGGTACGGATCGTCCCGAACCGGTTCCTCTCTCGATCACGTCCTGTGGACGAACTCTCCCCCGAGGTATCGCTTGAGAAGGGGCGACTCGTAGGTCGGCCGCATGCCCAGGCGCGCCGGCCTCCAGATGCCGGTTCCGTCCTCGCCGCCCGCCTCGGCGCGGGAGATCTTCACGATCGATTCGCGGGGCGCGCCGGTCGGACAATGGACGTCGGGCACGAACCCCTGCGTGATGGCCTGTCCGAGGAGACCCTTGACGGTCAACGAGTCGGTCATCCAGGTCGGTTTCAACCAACCCCGGGTGCAGCTCTGGTGGCTCCCGGTTCGGAACAGCGACTGGTAGCCGGTCTCTGGGGAGCGGGCCATTCCGTTCGCATTGGTCTTCGACCCTCGCACCGATCCGTAGGTCGATCCGTACATGTTGTGCCACATGCGCGTGACCCCGGGCGGCGTGCCCGGGTAGTACCGGGCACGAGCCATGAGGCGGGCCACCGCGTACCACT
>JAGQHR010000909.1 GCA_020431745.1 Candidatus Eiseniibacteriota bacterium | reverse complement strand
TAGACGACGATCCACGCTGACGGGGGAAGAGCGGGGAACCGAGATGCGACCTGCTCGAAACCGGTGTTCGGTCGCCAGAACAGCGTATTGACGGTGAAGAACTCCAGCGGAGCGGACCGAGATCGAGCGATCAGCTCAGCGGCTGCGACGTGGAACGGGACATCCTGACACGGTGGACTCTGGATCGTGAACCAGAGCACCGCATGGAGGGCGGCCACGCCCAGGGCGATCGATGCGTATCCGACCGGCGGCTTGATCGTGAGCATCGGCACGATTCTAGGCCGTGCATCGCACCGGGACAAGGAGTAGCGTGTGCGCCGGATCGTTGAGAGTCCGGCGCGGGCGAGGAGGCCGCAGCACGCGATGATTCGGGACGACCGCTCGTTCGTGGTTCTGGTGTTTGCGATCGCTCTCGGCTTGCGGTTGCTTTGGGTCCTGGCCGTGCCTGTCGCGCCCGTCAGCGACATGGCGTTCTACTACGAGCAGGGCCGGTCGATCGCGTCCGGTGAGGGGTACGTCTCAAACGGAGCGGTCAACGGCTACGTGTATCCGGACTATCCCGCCGGCGCACCCACGGCCGACCGTCCGGTTGGATACTCCGGCTTCCTGGCGCTCTTGTTTCTGGTCACGGGGCCATCCGTCCTCGTGGGCACGGTAGCGAACGCGGTTCTGGGAGCTCTCGGGGTTGTCGTGTTCTACGGCATCGCGCTCCGTTTGTCCTCGGATCTGCTGGTCCCTCGACTTGCCGCGATCCTGTTGGCCGTGTTTCCCAATCAGATCGCCTATTGCGGTTTGCTCTCCGACAGCGTGCTCTTCCAGTTCCTTCTGCTGGTGGGGTGCTATTTGTTGCTGAGCTCATCGGTCACCCGCGCACTGCTGTCGGGCATCGTCTTCGGCCTGGCGACCCTCACCCGCGCGTATGCCTTCCCGCTGGCGCTGGTTTGGGGTGGGGTGCTTTGGCGACAGAGGGGATGGCGCAATGCCGTCGCGAACCTCGGAATCGTCACCCTCATGGCAGGGCTCGTGGTCGTCCCCTGGGCGATTCGAAACCATCGCGTGTTCGGGGATTGGGCTTTCGTCTCGACGAATCTCGGGCACAATCTTCTCGCGGGGCACAACGATCGCTGTCACGGACAGTGGACGCCGAAGCTTCCGCCGGCGGCCTATGCGCCGGGATTCGAGAACGAAATCGAGCGCGATCATGCCCTACGGCGCCTGGCGCTGGAGTACATGGTCCGGCATCCGGTGCGCACGATCGCGGTGTCGGTTCCCAAGGTGTTCTATCTCTACGCGGATGATGCGGATGGACTTCGTTGGACCTTCAAGGGGTGGCTTGCGTCGCGACAGGGTGTTCGGGACGGCGTCCCTCCTGCCGTGGCCTATGGACCGGGCCACTACGGAGCGATGGCCGTCTTCGAGGGATACTATCTTCTCGTCTTCGCGGGCTTTCTGGTGGGGCTGATCTCGAGGATTCGGGGAAGGCTCGAAGGATTGGACCCTCAGGGACTGGGCCTATGGACCATCGGGTACTTCACGACGATCGCGATCGTGTTCTTCGGCATGTCGCGATTCCATTTTCCTGTCGTGCCGTTCTTTTGCCTCTATGCCGCCGCGGTGCTCGTCCAGAGGTTCCGATCACGCTTGGAGCTTCTGTGATCCTTCGTGCGAGCTGGTGTGGAGGATCGCAAAGATCGTCAGGAGCACGTAGAGGACGCTCGTCGCGGCGATGATCTCGGAGCCCACGGCGCACGCCAGGAAGAACGCCCAGAGTACGCAGTAGGTCGCGCGCGCGAGCCCCGGAAACTGGAGCTTGTCCGGAGAGTCGGTGCGTCGGCAGTAGCTCTTGGTCGTGGAGAGCAGGAGATAGGCCACGGCGATGTAGGCGATCAGGCCGAGCGCTCCTTGCTCCACCAGCACCCGCACCACCTCGTTGTGAGCGGCGAACCCTCGGTCGTGGCCCTCCTGGCTCGCGG
>JAGQHR010000908.1 GCA_020431745.1 Candidatus Eiseniibacteriota bacterium | reverse complement strand
GTGAGAGCCGACAGAGAAAGACGGAGTACTGAACCCACTCGCCGAACCCGCACATTTTCTTGTGAACCATCCGTAGGCGTTTGGGATGGCAAACGTCATAGCTCACCAGAATCAGCGACCGCATGATCAGCGCGTCCGAAACGGCGGATACTCGGGGATCTCGCCGGTCAAGTACCGAGCCAGCAACCGAGCCTGAACCTCCAGGACTCGACGATACGAAATCACGTAGCGGAAGATCGGATGGGTTACCGATGCATCCATTCGCCGCTCGTAGGCACCGATGAGTGCACGCCTCCCCCCGGGCGTGAGCGCACACGCCCCTCCGCGCACGATGAAGTCACTCTCCGTGATCTCGCGGGTCCGCACGACCTGCAACACAACGGAGTCGCAGATCAAGGGCCGGAACTCCTCCATCAAGTCCAGGGCGAGCCCCGGGCGCCCAGGCCGAAGTTGATGGAAGAATCCGACGAACGGATCGAAGCCAACCGACTGGCACGTTACGGTGACGTCCTTCACCAGCATCGAATAGGCGAACGAGAGCAGACAGTTGATCGGGTCCTTGGGCGGTCGCCGGTTCCGTCCCTGGAAATCGAACCCGGGAAGGTCCCCCAGCGCGGTCGTCCTGAAGAGGTCCCCGAAATGGCTGAAATAGAGCTTGGCGGCGGATCCTTCGACTCCGAGAAGCGACGGCAGGTCGCGGGTTCGGCCTGCGGCCATCGACAGACGGGACAGCTCCCGGAGAACTCCGTCGGGCAGCGACTTGTGATTGCGACGGAGAAGGGTGCGCCCGTTGAGGATCTTGCCCCGCACGAAACGCTGCGAGACGTGCAAGCTCATTTCCGCATCTTCGGCGGCTCGAAACTGCCGAATACGCAGTTGAACGTTCCGTCCGCCGGCCCCGGTGGTCATCCCATTGAACCAGCCACCGTACGAGAAATACGTGAGCGGAATATCGTCCCGACACAGCTCGTGGACGAGTTGGGTGGACACCTGCACGTTGCCGACGACTGCGACCTGTGAGATGTCCAGCATCCGGACCTGCTGGATCAACTTCCCTTTCTCCCGGATCTGCACGACCTGGCCGCTTTTTCCCACGCTGAGCCCCTGTGCCTGGAGGTAGAGCGGCTTCGCGTCCAACCTCTCTGGAATGAGCCGACGAACCTCGGACGCTTCCACGCCGGATCGGTGCGCCGACAGGAAGTTCGTCTCGTCAGGCAGGCAAATCCCGACCAGCGAGCAGCGGGGGCACTTGGGACTGTCTTCGAGAGGCGGCGGGATCGTCCCCGATCCCGTGAGCTCGCGCGCACCGCGCAGGCATTCCCGGGTCCGGTCCAAAAGATCGCCGTCGAACTCGACCCTCACGCGCTCCTTGGATTCCGTGAAGTAGAGCTCGCCATGGTCGCACTGGTAGCCGTTCTCGCGAAGGATCAATCCTTGCAGGCACACCTGGACTCTTTCCGGTTCGTATGCGCCCTCGGGAATCGAGGGCTTGCGGCCGCGCTTGTAGTCCACCGGAACGACGCGGTTGCCATCCTGCTCGATCAGATCGATTCGCGCGACAGCCCCCAGCTCAGGGGCCGAGAGCGTGATGGACGTGGAGCGGAGGTCGATTGACGCACCGCCATTGGCAGATGCGCTGGACGCCTCGCCCAGGGGCATCGCGGAGCCATTCGTCGGCGTCTTGGGCGACTCCCCCGTCGCTGCTGAGGCGTCTTCTGATCCCGATTCGCTAGGAACCGCCAGGGCTCCCGAAGGGCGGTCGACTCGTCGATGTCGAAACCGCCCCTCGACCGTATCCGCGTTATCCTGAAACTCCGATAGGACGTACTCGAGGTAGAAGAGGCGGGGGCAATAGGCGAACTCGTTGACCATTCGAGCCGGCAACTCGAACGACTCCCCGTTTTCACCATTTCGGACAGCATCGCGGTCCGGCGGTCGGACATTCCCTGCGGGATTCGGCGAATCCCCATGGGGC
>JAGQHR010000907.1 GCA_020431745.1 Candidatus Eiseniibacteriota bacterium | reverse complement strand
ACCGCCCGCCCCCGGGCCGGTCGTCGTTCCTGCAGACGCGGAGCGAGACCGGCGACGATCGCCATGTGGCCGTCGTGACCGCAGCTGTGCGCGATCCCCTCCCGCATCGAGCGGTGCTCGCGGACTCCGGACTCCTGAATGGGAAGCGCGTCGAGCTCGGAACGAATCACGACGCACGGTCCGGAGGCGACACCCTCATAGACGACGACGAGACCGGTTCCACCGATCCCGTCGACGATCCGATCGGGTGCGAAGCCCTCCACGAAGCGTCTCACCCGGGCCGCCGTCTCCTGTTCGTGATTGGAGAGATCGGGGTGCCGATGCAGCTCGTGTCGAAGCTCGACCTGGAAATCGTCCGGGGACCGTCGCACAGAACGGGCGGATCGAGAGGGCCGGGCGTGGTGGTCGGGGTGGTCGGGGTGGTTGGCGTGGTCGATGGCGTCGGAGTGGTCGGAGTGGTTGACGTGGTCGATGGTGTCGGAGTGATCGAAGTCGTCGAGGTGGCCGCGGGCGTCGGCATGCTCGGCGTGGTCGGGTCGATCGGTCATCGCACCACCGTCCTCGGAATCGCGTTGGGCAGCCTGCAAAGGAACTCGTTGTTGAGCGCGTTGGTGAACTCGGAGAACGAACGGATGCTGATCACGTTGTTCTTCTGTTTCCCCACCAGCACGACTTCATCCCCGATCTCCGCCGCCGGGATGTGTGTCAGATCGATCATACACGCATTCATGTTGACCAGACCCACGATCGGCGCCCGCCGCCCGTGTACCAGCACCTGTCCGCGATTGGAGAGTCCGCGCGGGAGCCCGGTCCCATAGCCTACGGGAATCACGCCGATCCGCATCTTTCGCGGCGCCTGGAAGCTGGTGCCGTACCCGACGAAGTCATCTTCGCGGACGTCCTTGATGTGCATGATGTCCGTCTTCCAACTGAGGACACGATGAAGACTCGCCCGCTCCCCCACCTCGGCCCGCACCAGCGCCTCGATGTCCGGACTCGGCCACATCCCGTACTGCGCCGTCCCGATCCGCACCAGGTCCATCACCGTCTCCGGAAACGCGAGCGCGGCCGCACTGCACGCGGTGTGACGCAGCTCGGGCACACATCGGGCGGCGCCCAAGCGCTTCGTGATCTCCTGGAAACGCGCGAGCTGCCGTCGGATCCGAAACTGATTCGCGAGCGATTCCATTCCCGCGAAGTGGGTACACAACCCGACGAACTGCAAGTGCGCCCGTTTGTCCTTCAGGATCCTCACGGCAGCTCCCAGGTCGGCTTCGGGAAGACCGAGCCGGTTGCCCCCGGTCTCGACCTCCAGATGGATGCGCGCCGGACGCCCGACCTCTTCCGCCACCCGCGCGGCTTCCTCGAGTCGCGAACGGTCGAAGACGAAGAACTCGATCCCGTGCTCGATCACCCACGGCAGATCCGCGGAGTAGAGAATGCCCATGATGAGGATCGTCGTCCCGCTCTCGACCTCCTCGAGGACGCAGCTCGCCTCATAGCTGGAGGCCACGGAGAAGTGTCGGATCCCCAGCCGCTGCGCCATCGCTACGAAGGGCACGATCCCATGCCCGTAGGCGTTCGCCTTCACGACGGATGAGATGATCGGCTTGGCGCCGACACGCGAGCGCAGGAAGGCAAGATTCTTCCGGAGCGCGGATTCACTCAGCTCGATCCGCGACGAGTGCCGCACGTCCCGCACCGGCGACGCGGGTGTCGGCGTGGACGCGGGCACCGGCGACGATCCGCGCATCGGCGTGGGTGTGGACGTCGATCCGGTCCCGGGTGCGGATTCGGGGAGCGGTTTCGCCCCGGTGTCTGGGAGCGGGCCGGAAACGGAACCGGCATCAGCGGCGGGCCCCCCGTGCCGTCTACTTGACTCCGCTTCGAACGATGGATCTGGTCGACTCATCCTTCCGTCCCGACCTCCGATCGGGAATATCCCGGACGCGCGGGAGCGCCGCCCCGGACGTCTCGG
>JAGQHR010000090.1 GCA_020431745.1 Candidatus Eiseniibacteriota bacterium | reverse complement strand
AGATAGCGTTCCCGAACTTGCTTCGAGAACGCCCGGCGCACTGAGGCTGACGCGCCGAAGGGGATGTCGATCTCCGATCCCCAAGATGCGCCGCTCCGGACGTCGGCCCATCTCCGATCCGTCTTGTCGACGGGGAAGTGCAAGAACGGCGTCCGGCGAAGGTAGAACACGCCGGGCGACCGCTCTTGCACCTGCTCCCAGGACCGAACCTCGTCCAGGACTTCGTGGAGATCCGCGAGTCGTTCGTACGGACAGTGCGCCATGGCGGGATTCTGCCACGGCGACCGTCGTTCCGAGCGGACTTACTGGCCGATGCGGATGGAGCCGCTTCCGGTTTCCAGCATCACGTCCGCGTCGCCGTTTCCGATCCGCACCGCGACCTCGTCATGGTCGTGCCGCCGAATGTCCGCTCCGTCGACATCGACTCGAATGCCGCCCGCCCCCGTTTCCGCGTGGACGACGGCCGAGGCATCCTCCGGTACCAGCAGCTCGATGCCGCCGCTTCCGCTGTCGATCGAGAAGTGTCCGGTGCCCATCCGGATGAGCTCGAGGGAGACGCTTCCGCTTCCCGTGTCGATCGAGGCGTCGTCCGCGCCGACGGAGGCGAGGTCGACGGCTCCGCTTCCCGTGTCGACATAGAGGTCTTCGCAGCTGAGACCGGTGCCGCGGACGCTGCCGCTGCCGGTGTCGATCCGGATGGACGAGCCTTCCAGCTCCCGCACCTGGACGTGGCCGCTGCCGGTGTCGATCGAGATCTTGCCGGTGATCTTCTCAGCCGAGACGTGTCCGCTTCCGGTATCGATGGAAAGATCACCCTGCACGCCGGAGACGTCGACGCTTCCGGAATTGGTATCGAGCGAAAGCGCGCTCGCGACGTCGTGAGCGTGGATCTCCCCGACGCCGATCTCGATCTGGGCTTTGCGATCGCGGGGGACCTTCACGGTCAGGTCGGCCCAGACTTCGAGTCCTCGTCCGCTGCCGGACACCGTGATCCGGTCGCCGCGGGCCAGTCCGAGCAGCTCGTTGAGGAAGCTGCCGTCGTGGGAGCGGCCGGGATTGAAAGAGGTGCGGGATCCCCGACCCATGCGGGGGTAGACGTACTGGTGCTCGTCGTCGACCGGAAAGCGGACCCAGAGCTCCGCATTGCGCCCGTCCCGTTGATCGAACTGGATGACGTCCCGACTCGCGTCATCCCCCTGAACGTGGACCTCGACGACGAAGGCGTCGCCGTCGTATCCCTCGACATCCACCTCACCGATCAAGTCCACCAGGAGCAGACGCTCTCCGGAGATCTCGAACGACTGCGTGAACTCCTCGGCGAAGCTCGGGGCGGCGGCCGCCGCGAGGAGGCAGGAGGCCACGACCCAGGACTTTACATACGTGTTCGTCTTCATGTGGAATCCCTCACTTCACCTGTGGTCCACCGTCCCCGAGCGCCCGGCGGGTGCTGGATCGGGACTCACGGACCGGCCCTCTCGATTGCCTGCAGACGTGTCCGGAGCTGCATCTCTCCGGAGGGGTGGGTACGCGCGATGATCGTTACGAATCGGCCGAAGCGGGGTTGCCTACCGATTTTCCACATCCCGCACCGACGCGTCGAGTTCTCGCGACGAGGCCCATCTGGATAGACTGCGCGGGCCGGCCAGACGTTCGATCGACCTCCACAAAGTCCGGTGCGGCGAAACAGGCGGGGCCGGGGGGCCGAGCGGAAACGGCGACGCGGACGAGATGTGGGACCGAGGAAGCGGCTCCACCCGCACCAGGCACCAGGAACGACGCGAGCGTGGCCGAACCATGCTGCGAACCTGCGACCACTCTGCAGCTAATCCCGCAAAACGATGCAGATCAAACAGTTGAGGCCGGGACACGTGGCCCCGGCCCCAACTGGAAGTGGACGGACTGAGGAGGGGCACTCGTCCGTTTCGTGAATCCGGCAGCCGGGCCTGGAGGTTCGGTTCCCGCGTCGATGTTGCCCACGGGCCCGGGCTGCCGCGTCCTCCGGCTACGGAACCAGGATCAGCTTCCTGGTGGCACTTCCGAGGCCGGTTTCGAGCCGCACGAAGTAGATGCCGCCGGACCAACCGCTGCCGTCGATCTCGACCTCGTGCGATCCCGCTTCCTGGGTCTCGTTCGCGAGGGTGTGGACCAGGGCGCCCTGCGCGTCGTAGATCCGCAGCGCGACGAACGACGACTCGGGCAACCGGTACGAGATCGCAGCCAGCCCGCGCGTCGGGTTGGGCGCGGTCCGCAGCTGGAGCTGGGCCGACAGGATCGACGGCTCCGGCGCGTCGCTGGGGGTCAGGTCGAACAGGTTGCTCCGAATCTCTCCGCCCGGATTCACCGTCGTGTGGACGTTGATGTAGAGCTCGCCCGCGAAGTAATCGCAGATGAGCGCATCGGTCAGTCCTGCGGTGCGGGTCCAGACGCCGCGTCCGGTGCCGCCCACGACCGAGCTCGTGATGTTGAACACCACGCCTCCGTTGGATCCCGGAGGAGCGCTGTGGAAGTGCGCGGCGGTGAACGCGCTGGTCAGATCCGCGAAGGAGAGTCCGTAGACGATGCCTCCCTCGCAGAGCGTGGTTCCGGCCGCGCCCATTCCGAAGGTGGGCACCGGCGGGACCTCCGCTCCACCCACGAGCGGACCTTCGGCCGCGAATCCGGTTGCCGGATTGAGCTGGCCACGGATCTCTCCGCCCGGATTGCCGACCGTGTGAACGTTCGCGTAGATGTTTCCGAGCATGAGGTTGTCACGCATCGTCGCGCTCAACGGCTGGGCATCGGCCGGCGACCAGACATCCTCGACGTGGTTGGATGCGACCGACCCCGTGAAGTCGCGGACCACACCGCCGTTCACGCCGGTCGCCGCGCCGTGGAAGTGCGCCGCCGAGAACGCGCTGCCCAGGCCGCTCACGGTGATCGCGTAGACCAGGCCGTCGTTGGTGAGCGTCGCGCTTCCGGTGCCGAGGGCCGTGCTGCCGGTCGCCGGGACCTCCTGATCGTCGCTGAACGGGAAGCGGAGACCGCAGCCTGAGCTCAACACGGCCTGTCCGCGAATCTCCCCGCCGGGGTTCGCCGCCGTGTGCACGTTGACGTAGAAGTTCCCCTTGAGGAAGTCCTTCACCTGCGCCGCGGTCAGTCCGGCGAGGGACCCGTGGGCGGTGTTTCCGACGAACGCCCCCGCGATGTTGAAGATGACCCCACCGTTCGTTCCGATCGGAGCGAGATGGAAGTGCGCCGCGGTGATCGCGCCGGTCAGACCCTGCACGCTGACGTCATAGCTCAACGTCGTACCGGAGAGACGCAGGGTCGCGGTGCCGCGTCCCGTCGAAGGATTGGTGGGCTCTTCCTGGTTCGACGAGAGGTTCGCGACCAGGGTCGTGTTCCCCGTATAGAGCAGCACCTGCCCGCGGATCTCCCCGCCGGGATGGGCGGCCGTGTGCACGTTGACGTACAGATCCTGCGAGAAAAGCGCGCAGATCAGATCGTCCGTCAGCGGCTCGGAGTCGGAGGACCGCCAAACGCCGGAAGCGGTGCCGCCGGAGAAGTCCCCGGTGAGCGTGCGAACGACCCCGCCGTTGGAACCGGCGGCTGCGCGATGGAAGTGCGCGGCCGTGATCGGACCGGTCAGTCCTTCCACCGTGATGTTGAAGACCAAGCCGTCCGGAGTGAGCGTGAAAGCGGCTGTTCCTTGTCCCGCCGCACCTGTCGGTGGCACTTCCTGCGCCTGGTCGAGCCTCGCGGAGCCCCCGAAGCCCGAAGCGAGCAGCACCTGTCCGCGGATCTCCCCGCCCGGATTGGCGGCCGTGTGGACGTTGACGTAGAGCCGGCCGAGGAGCAGCTCCTTGACCAGTGCGTCGGTGAGTGCGCCCGCGCCCGCTCCACGGCGCCACACGCCCTCGGCCGTCGTTCCGGAGAACGAGCCGCCGATGTCAAAGGCAACACCGCCGTTGACGCCGATGTCGCCGGTGTGGAAGTGCGCGGCACTGATTCCACCGGTCAGGGCGTTGACGGTGATCTTGTACTCCAGCCCTTCCGGAGTGAGCGTGAAAGACCCGGTGCCGAGGCCGGCGGCGCCGGTTCCGGGATTCTCCTGGGCCGCGTTCAGGTTGGCGGTGAAGTGGGTGCCGCCGGCAATGTCGATCTGCCCGCGGATCTCGCCACCCGGATTCGCCGCCGTGTGGACGTTGACGTAGTAGTTGCCGGCGATGAGGTCGGTGATCTGGGCCGCGGTGAGCCCGGACCACGTCCCGTGCGCGGTGTTGCCGCCTTTGAAGTCGTCGAAGATGTTATGGATGACACCCCCGTTGACTCCGCGTTTGCCGGAGTGGATGTGGGCGGCGGTGATCGGTCCGGTCAGCCCTTCCGCGGTGAGATAGAAGTGCAGCTCGTCACCGATCAGGGCGAAGACCGCCGAGCCGTGGGCCGCCGTCACGACGGCGGGACGTTCCTGGTCCCCCGTCATCGTGGCGTTGAGATGAGCTTGTCCGAAAGCTGCCGTCCCGGCGCTGAGCAGAAGCAGCAGGGACGCGATGGTGGTTGCGAATCGACGCATGGAGCGGACCTCCTGGTGCATGGGACACCGACCCAGCGGTGTCACGTCCATTGACCTCGCGAAGCGAGGGACTCGGGATCGGGGAGCTGGAGACCTTGGCGCCGACACCAAAGACCCGGGGACGGGACGGTCCGCTTGGTGCCCGACAATGCCGGGAGCCCGGTGCGTCTACGCAGGACGCGCCGGACTTCGGTTCAATCGATTAGTAGTCGCAACAACCTTTCGGGAAATACCGAGGATGCGAAGTTCCGGGATCGAAGAGGCGGGGACACGGAGTGAAGACCGCGGGAAGAGCAGTCGGGATGAGCTCGGTGCGGCCGCGTACCGGACGGCCTCAGCCCGGTGCGACGTTCGACCCCGAGCTGCCCGCGCGGCTCTGCCTCCCGACCCGGTCCGGCGTCGGCACGGGGCGACCGATGGCGGACGACATCCTTTGGCAGATTTGCCTAGGAAGAAACCCGGGCGAGAACGGTGTCGACCGCGATCTCGGACTTCTCCTCGGACTTGCGACGCTCGCTGAACTCGACGATGCCCTCGGACGCGCGGCGTCCGACCACGACCCGGAGCGGGAAGCCCAGGAGGTCGAGGTCCTTGAACTTGACGCCCGGGGACATCGCCCGGTCGTCCAGGCACGCGTCGACCCCGGCGGCTCGCAGCTGTTCGTACAGGCGGGTTCCGACCTCCACTTGGTCGGATTTTTTGGGATCGAGCACCGCGACGACGACCTCGAACGGGGCGATCGGGCGTGGCCAGATGATCCCGTTTTCGTCGTAGTTCTGCTCGACTGCCGACTGAGCCGTGCGTGAGATCCCGATTCCGTAGCAGCCCATGACCAGTGGCTTTCGCTTGCCGTTCTGGTCGAGGAACGTCGCCTCCATAGGGACCGAGTATTTGGTTCCCAGCTTGAAGATGTGGCCCACCTCGATCCCGCGCTTCTCGATGAGCGAGCCGTCGCAGCGCGGACAGCCCTCCCCGGATCGGGCGCGGCGAAGATCGCGGAACTCCGGCATCGGGAAATCCCGGCCCGGATTGACGTCCAGACAGTGGAAGTCGGTTTCGCAGCACCCGGTCAGCAGGTTCGTCATCCCCTGGAGACTGAGATCGGCGAAGACCCGGACCTCTTCTTTGAGGCCGATCGGTCCGGCGAATCCGACCTCGGCGCCGGTCACGCGCTTGACCGTCGCCTCGTCGGCCAGCCGCACGGCCAGGCCGTCGACCGCGTTGACCAGCTTGACCTCGTTGATCTCCAGATCGCCGCGCATCATGACCGCGACGGTCTCCACGTGATCGGGGAAGACAGCTTCGTAGAGCACCGTCTTCGCCATCCGTGCCGCGGGCATCTTGAAGAACCCCTCCAGCTGCTCGACGGTACGGATGTCCGGCGTCGACTCCTTCCGCAACGGCTGGGCGGCTCCTCCATCGGGGGACGGTGTGATCCGGGAGTCGGCCTTTTCGACGTTGGCCGCGTAGTTCCCCCGATCGCAAATCAGAATGGCATCCTCGCCCTTGTCCGCGATGACCATGAATTCCTGCGATCCACTGCCGCCGATCGCGCCGGCATCGGCGTCGACCGCGCTGAACTCGAGACCGCACCGCTCGAAGATCTTGTGGTACGCGCGGTTCATCGCGTCGTAGCTCCGGTCGAGCCCGGCATCGTCGGCGTCGAAGGAGTAGGCGTCCTTCATGATGAACTCGCGTCCGCGCATCAGCCCGAAGCGGGGCCGGATCTCGTCCCGGAACTTGTCCTGGATCTGATAGAGGTTGAAGGGAAGCTGCTTGTAGCTGTTGCAGATCCGCTTCACGTAGGTCGTGATCACTTCCTCATGGGTCGGGCCCAGGCAAAGCTCGGCCTGCTTGCTGTCCCCCAGGTGGAAGAGGATCCCGTCGGCGATGTACCGGTTCCAACGGCCCGATTCGTCCCAGATCTCGCGGGGCTGGAGGATCGGCATCAGCATCTCGTTCGCGCCTTCGCGATCCAGCTCCTCCCGTACGATCGTCGAGACCTTTTTGAGCACACGCCACATGAGCGGCCCGTAGACGTAGATCCCCGAGGCCAGCTTCTGGATGTAGCCGGCCCGGACGAGCAGCTTGTGACTGGGGATTTCTGCGTCGGAGGGATCCTCCCGCAGGGTGAAGATCGGGATTTGGGACAGGCGCATCGGATCCTCTCGATCAGCCGGTTGCCGCGATTTCCGGGATGTCCGTCGCGGGCAGAATCTGATGTTTCTATCATGTCGCCTGGGGTCTGGGCAAAGGTTGATGGGTTAGGCTTCCGGGGTGACTCGCTCCTACTGGATCACGGTCGCGCTTCTCTTCATGCTCGGGGGTCTACGGAGCTCCGGGTTCCTCTTGTTGGCCGCCTTGTTGTTGGCCGTGATGGGGGCGATCGTCCACCTCTGGACCCGCTATGCGCTGGCGGGCGTCCACTTCCAGCGTACGGTCCATCCGACGCGGGTGGAGCTGGGTGCCACGGCCCGAGTCGCGATCGAGATCGTCAACGCGAAGCCGCTTCCCCTGCCCTGGCTTCGGATCGACGCTCCGCTGCCCGAGGTGTTCCGAGTTGCCCCGGGGCCGGGGCTCTCGGCGGTTTGGCCGGCGGTCCGCGAGCTTCCATTGGCAGGCCGGGATCGCCGTCCGGGAGGTGCGTCGCGTGGGTCGGGTCGTTCCCTGATTCCCATCCCAACCTCGACGCTGGTGCGTCTGGCTCCCAACGATCGTTTCCAGATGGACTTCGATATCCAAGCCGTCGAACGGGGGGTTCACGCGCTGGGTCCCATCTGGCTGCGGACGGCGGATCCCCTCGGATTCCGGATCACGCGATCGAGGAAGAATACGTCGGACAGGATCATCGTCCCTCCGCCTCGGATTCCGCTCGAGGCCTGCGGACTGGCGGTCCCGATCCGGGATATCGAGCGCGGCGCCTCCAACAATCTGAATAGATCGATTGTTCTTGTTCTGGACTTGCCTCGACAGGCACGTCCACCCGTGCCGCTTCCGATCCCGTTCCCAGGAGGAGAGGGTTCGAATGCCACGTCGGTCACGGATCCCGATGTCGTCTGGAGCCGCCAGGAGTGGCTTCTGGGAGCGGCCGCCTCCGCGGCAACCCATTTTATTGAAAAGGGTTGGGAGGTAGCACTGGAGACGGGGGTATACCGCCCGGGGAGTCGACGGCGGCTGGTGGTTCGAGCGGGCCGCGGCCCGGAGCAGCTCGATCGAATTCTGGAGATGTTGGCCTGGGTCAGCCTGCCTGCCACCTACTCGAGCCACCGACTCGTGCGTGCAGCGGCACGTCGAGCTAAAAACGAATCGATCGTTTGGGTACTGCGGGACCCTGGATCGGAGCCTACGAGAGGCGGAATGGTCCAGTGGTCCGATTCTCGATCCACATCCGAGGCACGCTCGGCGTCCGATCCGGAGTCTCCCGCCGCCTCCACACTAGCGACCATCACGATCGCCGGCCGTGCCCGGTCGGTTTGGCTTCAATCCGTGGCCGATCCCGAAGAGGCTCTGCGCGGTGGGTCGTCAGAATCCAAAGCATCGACTCAAATCGATGCGTGGGAGAGTGACGGCGAGTCGGCTGGCCCGCCACCGGTGAGTGGCTGGGGGCCGCGAAAGATCGATCCGGACTGGGTCGAGGAGATCGGCCTTCCGGTGGCCCGGCTGGTCTTCCGGATCGCCTGGCTCTGGCCGTGGACAGTCCTGCTCAGCCAGATCGTCGTGCCGGGTCGCCGCCCGGGTATCTCGTTGGCGGGACTCGCAGTACTCACCGGTGTCGGGTTCGGCGTCGGACGGTTGGGAACGCGGACCATCCGCTTCCCCGCGATGCGGGGGATCATCATCATCTTGCTCGGCGTGCTCGCAGTGCTCGTAGCGAGCTGGTTTTGGATCTATCGGTCCGTAATCGGAATCTGGGACGTGGCTTAGATGCGGGACCTCGGGCTCAAGCTGGTCCATGGAGGATCTCCGATGATCCGCCGGCTCCTCGCCATCGTCGCGGGAGCGTTCGCCTGTGTGAGCGCGGCGGTCGACGCCGAGGACCCGGCGGACCACGCCTCGTTGTGGAGCGCGTTCACCTCTGCCGTCGCGCTGCTGGTCGTCCACGCCTCGGTCGTCGAGCTCACGGGGGATCGGCGCATCGTGGCTCCCACGCTCTGGCTCGTGCTGGTCTTCGTTCTCGGTTTGGTCGCCCTCGTATCGAGCGGAACCCGG
>JAGQHR010000906.1 GCA_020431745.1 Candidatus Eiseniibacteriota bacterium | reverse complement strand
CCACGAGAACACAGAGGTCGCCGAGGACAACATGCCACTCATTAGGATTCTCCCGATTCTCCCGATTCTCGCCGCGTGCACCCTGATTTGCCTCTCGACCCTGGAGTCAGCGGCCACGGTCATCCACGTTCCCGGCGATCAACCCACCGTCCAGATCGCTGTCGACGTGGCGGCCTCCGGCGATACCGTGCTCGTCGCTGCCGGCACCTATCCGGAAGGTGTCGTCGTCCTGCCCAAGACTCTCTATCTGATCGGCTCCGGAAGCAGCGTGACCTCCATTGCCAGCCTCTACTACGTCGAGGCGACCGGGGCCGAGACCTCGGGCGGCTCTTTGGAAGCGATGGGAGTGCTCGGCGCGATCGAAGGCGGCCTGGCCGGACCCTTTGAGATGGCGGATTGCGTGTGCGGAGGAACGGCGACGATCCGAACCGGGGACAACGGACAGGTTGGAGATCTGGCCGTGACCGGATCCTCGTTCGCAGGCCCCACCGATTGGGACGCGCTGGCCCCGTTCAGTCACGTTTCGATCCGGAGCTGTGACGTCGTCGGCGGAGGGATCGATGCGAACGGGGGCTACGTCAGCGTCGCCGACTGCATCGTCGACGGCGGCAGCATTCGCACGTACGGGGAAGACTGCGAGGTCCAGCGTTGCCACGTGACGGGCGGTGGAGTCGCAGTCTCTGTCGGACAGTTCTCCGCGATCGCGATCGACAACGTCGTGAGCGGAGCCCCGGTGGGAATCGACATCGGTGCTCTCGAGCCCGTGACGGTGCTGGGCAACAAAATTTCGGCCTGTGACGTGGGAGTCTTCACCAGCTCCTTCCTCGGCGCTCAGGTCTTGGAGAATCACATCCGTGACTGCGGGACCGCGCTCTTGTCGTTGGCGACCGTGTTCGCCAACGACAATTTGATCTGGGACTGCGTCGACGGCATCGTGTGTCGGGAGTGTGGTTCCGAGATCGAACGCAACACCATCGTCGACTGCACCGGGGACGGTGTCCGCTTCGAGTGCCCGGGAGTGTCTCGCATCGTCGGAAACCTGGTCTCGCAGTGCGGAACGGGAGTTCGGGGTCCCGCCGGCGGCGGCACGATCGAGTGCAACGACGTCTGGGGCAGCGCCGTGATCGACTGGGCCGATCTCACCGACCCGACCGGAACGGGCGGCAATTTCAGGGCGGATCCACTGTTCTGTGGTGGCGACGGCGCGGGTGGGTTCCAGGTCGACGCCGTCTCACCCTGTCTGCCCGGCAACCACCCCGATGGCGCGGACTGCGGCACGGTCGGCGCTCTGGGCCAGGGCTGCGATTCCTCGGCGGAAGCTCCGGGACCGGGGGAGACGACGACGCACGGATCCGCTCTCGTCGCCACCCCGAATCCGAGCGCGAGCTGGATTCGCGTGCGCGGACCGTCCTCCTCTGGCTCGAATCTGCGCATCTTCGACTCCGGGGGGCGTCTGCTGCGAGAGCTCCGACGGTCCTCACCGGATGCCGCCTGGGAGTGGGACGGCCGGGATGCCACCGGCGCGGCGGTTCCTTCGGGTGCGTACTACCTGCGGGTGGACGGCGCGCTGCCGTCCCGGATCCTGCGGATTCGCTGACGCACGTCGGTTCGTGCCCCGGGAAGCCGGGATCCGCGACTGGGCAGTCAGCGCAGCGCGCTCTGCATCGGCTCTGGGGCTGTGACCTTGACCGCGACGGCGTCCTCGGAATCAGAGAGCCCAGCGAAGCCCCAGCCCTAAGAGAGCCGCGTCCAGATCCTGGCGTCGGCTGTGCCAGTCGGGCGTCGAGGTGTGCCGCCGGTAGTAGCGGACATGCGCCGTCAGCCGAGGCCCTCCGTCCGGAGATGTGGTCAGCCAGCGGTACAGCCAGCGCGCGGGAACCTCGGTCTGGATCTCGTATTCCACCGAGTGTCCGGAGTCCAGCTTGCTGTCCACCGACATCAGCGGTTGTGGCTCGGAGTAGGTCGGTCGGAAGAAGTAGGCCCGACT
>JAGQHR010000905.1 GCA_020431745.1 Candidatus Eiseniibacteriota bacterium | reverse complement strand
CGAGCCGTCCCACACCACCTCGTAGTCGCCGATCCCGACCGTGCTCTCCCAAAGTCGGGCCATCTCCCGGCCGCTCGCGTCGAACATGACGACCGTGATCGGAACTTCCCCGGAACCGGCCACGGCCGCGGGGACGGTGAAGTGGATCCGGGTACGCGCGGGAGCCGGGTTGGGTACCGCGACGCTGTGGAAGGACAGGGCCATCCCCTTGGCCAGCTCGAGGTCGGTGGGGCCGTAAAGGTCGAACGATCCGTCCTCCCGGGGGACGCGGATCCGATAGCGGTAGTGCGCGCCCGCGCTCAGGTCCAGATCGTCATAGTTGCAAATTCCGGTGCATCCCGTGAGATCGAGTAGGAGGAGCTCGAACTCCCCGTCTCCGGTCGCCCGTTCCACCTGATAGGACGGAAAGGTCCCGTTGACGCTGAGGTGGACGAACCGGCCGTTGTAGGTCGCGTGCAGGTCGGAGGCCTGTGCGACAGTCGCCAGGCACGATAACATCAACGCCAGCAACAAATTCCTCATGCGATCCCTCCTCGGGAGATGACGGCGGCTGCGGACGGACCGCCGGATGGCGCGTGGACCCGTCGGGAGTATGACACACGCGATCCGGATGTGACACGAATCGGCCGCGACGGGCGTGGTCCGAACCCCCAATTCGCCGGAAACGGTGCAGTTCCTAAAGCGGAGGCGATCCGGGTCCGATCTACCACGAGAGTGGTGGTCTCCGCTGCGGGGACGCCCCCAACGTGTCGCCGATCGTCGAAAGTCGAGATTTGGTCATAGCCTACGGACAGCACTCCGGAAGCGGGGGCTCGGGCTCCGCCTCCAGACGACCCTTCCGGCTCGGATGGTTGGGCCTCGCCGTGGCTCTGCTCGGGATCGGATGCCACGAGAGGGAGCCGGCGCTGCCCGAAACGCCCGTTCGCTCCGGGGGCTGCTTGCGGGTCCTCCAGGAGCGGGCCAACGACCTCGATCCGGTCCTCATCGACGACATCTACGAGGGGACGGTCGCCAACCAGGTCTACGAAGGGTTGGTCAAGGCGAGCCCGAACCTGGCCATCGTGCCGTCGCTCGCTGAGTCGTGGGTCATCTCGGAGGACGGTCTCCGCTACCGATTCCGACTGCGGCGCGGCGTCCGCTTCCATGACGGGCAGGAGCTGACGGCGGAGGCGGTGGTGTCCTCGCTGACTCGGGTGCTGAGCCCGAACAAGCCGAAGGAATGCCTGGCGGAGAGCTATCTCGGGCATATCGAGGGTGCGCAGGACTTTCAGGAAGGACGCGCGGAGAGCGTGCGCGGCCTCCTGGCCCTCGACCCGCTCACGGTCGAGATCGTGCTCGATACGCCCGTCAGCTTCTTCCTGGCCGTGCTCGCGATGGATCAACTGCGCATCGTGCCGCCGTCGCCGGACACCGACGCGAACCTGCGGGATCATCCGATGGGCACCGGTCCCTTCCGCTTCGGGGGGCGGATGGCGGATGGAAGCGTCGTCCTCCTGCGCAACGATCAATACTGGGGAAAAACGGCGTTGCTGGACTCGCTCGTGCTGGTCTGCGGAGACGACGTATCCAAGGACGAGCGGGTGACCATGCTGACCGCCGGGGTCGTGGACGTCGCGTGGGTGGACGCGGACCATCGCGAAGTGCTGGAGCGTGACAACGGATTCGATCTGACCTACGCGCCCGAGCTTTCCGTGAGCTTCCTCGGTCTCAACTGCGAGCTTGCACCCCTGGACGATGTGCGGGTCCGCCGTGCGATCGCCCACTGCATCGACCGCCGCACGTTTCGGTCGCCGGACTTCGACGACGTCATCGTTGCGGCAGGTGTCCTGCCGCCGGGGATGCCGGGCTATCTTCCGGAGCCGCGGGTCCCGGCCTACGACGTCAGTCGGGCCGAGGCTCTGATCGCGCAGGCGGGGTACGGTGCGAGCCATCCGTGTCCGCCGATCGATCTTTACGTCAGCAGCTCGGGGACCCTGCGGAAGTGGATCGAA
>JAGQHR010000904.1 GCA_020431745.1 Candidatus Eiseniibacteriota bacterium | reverse complement strand
TCGCGGTCAAGGCCCAGCACCGTCTCTCGAAACGATACTGGCGACTGGCGGAGAGAAAGCACGCCAACGTCGCCGTGACAGCCGTAGCCAGAGAACTCGCCGGGTTCGTCTGGGCCATCATGACTCTGGCCGCATCGGCGGCCTGAAAGGAAGGAACCCTGAGAGAGCCTCGCCATCGGGAAGGAAGATGCTCGTCTCCGTTATGCGGTACCCAACCCGCGTTCTCTAGACCGAGCCAGTTCCGGACGGAATCAGGAATGCGGTACCCAACCCGCGGATATCAGCTTGAATACCGTCGACCGAATGCTCTCTCAGGGACTCCTCTATGACCAGAAAGACGACGTAGTCACCCTTGACAAGGGCCGTTCCATATCAGCGGAGCAGGAGCGCGCGCCCGCTCTCGTTCCATCCCTGGCCGGACAACGACATGAAATAGAGTCCGGGCGGCAGGCGCCGACCGTCCTGGTCCCGGCCGTTCCATTGCACTTCGTGGGGGCCCGCCGGAAGCGGGCCGTCGATCAGAGTCGCGACACGCCGGCCGGCGGTGTCGTGCACGAAGAGCGTCACCGACTCGCTCCGTCCCAGGGTGAACCGGATCGAGGTTCGACTGCGGAAGGGGCTCGGCCAGATACGGTCGAAGGAGGCCGCCGGTGCCGCGTGCGCCGGGTTCGCGAAGACGGGACCGAACAGGGTACCGGTGCCCTGGGTCGAGATTTCTTCCAACCAGTACGGCACCTCTCCGGAGGGTGCGTCCCGATCGAGGATCTCGTGTTCGCCGTCTTCCGTGGGCAGGATCAGATCCGCCGGCAGACGGACGCCATCCTTCGGATCACCTCGATAGACGTAGAAGCCGGCGTGTTCGATCGCGCTCCCCACGCCCCAGCGGAGGCGTACCCAGCTGCCCTCGCGTTGCGCCTCGAAGTGTCGCAGGTGCACCGGGACGGGATCGAGGTCGAACCAACGGGCAATGAACGGCGAAGGTCGCGCTCCCGCGCTGAGGAACGATCCGCCCAGATAAAGATCCTGATCGTAAGCAGCGAACGATTCGACCGGACCGTCGACGCCGGACCCCAGGGACGCCCAAATGCCTTCGCGCAAGCGAACGAGATAGCTCACCGGGGATCCGTCCGTCGCGGTGATCTGGAAGTCCCCTCCTACGTAGAGCGACGGGCCGTGTACGAAGAGTCGATCGACGCTGCCGTTGAGATCGGGCGCGTACGCGACCCATCCGGTGCTGTCCCACGCCGCGAGCCCCGGGGTCGGGACGGTGTCCGCGTTCGCGAAGCTGCCTCCGGCGAGCAACCTGCCTTGGTACTCGGCGAGCGTCAAGACCGCACCGTCCAGGCCCGAGCCCCGGGTCCGCCAGACGTCGTCGACGAACTCGGCGACATGATGGAGGTCTCCCTGCTCTTCCGGGGAGTCGAAGTCTCCGCCGGCGATCAATGTGTCCTGGAACGTCTGGAGGGCTCGCACGGTGCCGGGGAGTCCGGTGCCGAACGACGTCCACGAGCCGCCGTCGAAGGCGGCGACCCGTGACGACGCGCGGCCGTCGATGCTCGTGAAATCTCCGCCGACCAACAGTCGCGTGGGCTCGGACTTCAGGACCTGGACCGCTGCGTTCGCTCCGCTTCCGACCTGGGTCCAGGCGTTGCCGTCCCAGCGGGCGAGATTCCGGACCTGGGTCGAGTCGGAGAGGTCGAAGTCGCCACCTGCGAAGAGAGCGCCCCGGAACACCGCCAGGTCGTAGACCGGTCCCTCCAGTCCGCCTCCCAACGCGGACCACTCGCTTCCGTCCCAGGCCGCCACGGACCGCGCCGCGATTCCGTCCGCATGCTCGAAGTCGCCGCCGACGATCAGTCGGCCGTGGTAGAGGGTGACGGCATGGAGAGGGCCGTCGAGCGTCAGGTTGAGTGGTCCCCAGTTCTCGCGGTGATACCGGCTCACGTACTTGACATCGGCGCCGCCGGCCTCGGAGAAGATGCCTCCTGCGACGAG
>JAGQHR010000903.1 GCA_020431745.1 Candidatus Eiseniibacteriota bacterium | reverse complement strand
CAGCCTCCCGAGGAACCACGTGCCGGCGTTGGACAGGCCCTTGTAGTCGAGATCGACCGGGTTCTGGGTGGCGAGAACGACGCCCAACCCGAAAGCGCGCGCCTGCTTGAGCAGGGTGAGCATCGGGGTCTTGGCGGGCGGGTTCTGCACCGGAGGGAAGAAACCGAAGATCTCGTCCATGTACAGGATCGCGCGCAGACTGGAGGTGCCCGGCTGCGCCCGCATCCACGCCACCACCTCGTTGAGCAGGAGCGTGACGAAGAACATCCGCTCGCGATCGTCGAGGTGCGCGAGCGAGATGACCGAGACCCGCGGCCGTCTCCCGTGTACAGGAGTCGGCCCACATCGAGCGGCTCGCCTTCCATCCAGGCCGCGAAGTTCGGGGAGCCGAGCAGGTTATTGAGACCGATCGCGAGCTGGAAGCGATCCTTGGCCGGGAAGATCGACTCCAGATCCAGAACGCCGATGCGATCGAAGGGCGGGCTCTGGATCTGGCGGATCAGGTCGGGCAGTCCGAGACTGCGTCCATCCCGCCAGGCTCGATCCAGGAGGTTGGAGAGCAGGATGTGCTCCCGGCTCTGGATCGGATCGGCGTCGATCCCCGCCAGCGCGAGAAGACCGGAAACGGAGGCCGTGATGCGCTCGCGCATCAGGTCGCCGTCGGCCCGGACCTCCGCGGACGGTGCCGCGAAGGATCCGAGGATGCTGAGGGGCAGTCCGGCCTGGCTTCCCGGTGTGTAGATCGCGAAGTCCGCCGAGTCGCGCAGCTTTCGGATGCGGTCGGGGCCCTGTCCCCAGGAGGCGAGACCCTCGCGCCACTTGTTCGCGGTCGTGGCGGCGAACTGGTCGACCGACTGTCCCTTGCGCACGGCTTCCGCGGGGTCGATCCAGGGGGCGAAGTCCTCCCCTCTCAGCTCCGGAAAGGAGAGCAGCAGGTTGCCGAGATCGCCCTTCGGATCGATCGCGATCGCGGGGATGCCGTCGATGGCGGCCTCTTCCAGAAGCGCCATGCAGAGTCCGGTCTTTCCGCTCCCCGTCATGCCCACGCAGACGGCGTGGGTCGTCAGATCCTTGGAGTCGTAGAGAAGCAGATCGGACCCCGGTTCCGCCGTACGCGGATCCAAGGTCCGACCGAGATAGAATGCTCCGAGCTTCTCGTAGACGCGGCCTTCTGGAACGGTGCTCACGTGCTTGGTTGATTCCCTTTCGTCGTGCCGGCCAACCCCGCGGCGACCACCTCACGCGTCAGATCGACGGCGGTGTCGACGCGCATCTTGTCCAACAGGTGGATCCGGTGATGCTCGACCGTCTTCAGGCTGATTCCCAGTTCCGCAGCGATGTCCTTGCTCGAATGCCCGGCGATCACGAGCTCCATGACCTGCGCCTCGCGACGGGTCAAGCTGCCCAGACGTCGACGAACCTCCACCTCGCGGGTCCGCCGCTTCCGACGTCGCTCGTCTTCGCGAAATGCTTCCCTCACCCGGTCCACCAGGAGCGTATCGCTGAACGGCTTCTCGAGGAAGTCATCCGCCCCGGACCGCATGGCCTGCACCGCGCTGGGCACGTCGCCGTGGCCGGAAATGAAGATCACCGGGATGGTATCCCCCTCTGTGCGCAACATGTGCAACAGGTCGAGTCCGTTCATCCCCGGCATTCGGAGATCCAGCAGGAGGCAGCCCGGTCGAGCGGCGTCCCGCCTTTCCAGGAAGTCTTCCGCGGATTCGAAGGACTCGAGCGGAAGGCCGACCGAGTCCATGACCGCATGCATCGCTTTCCGTATTCCGGGATCGTCGTCGACCAGAAACACCATCGGGTCGGATGTCTTCATCGGTACGTCTCCTAGCTCGCGGGTACCACAAAACGAAAGGTAGTGCCACCGGATGGATTCGACTCGGCCGTGATGGTGCCGCCATGCGCCTCGATGATCGAACGGCAGATGGTGAGCCCCATCCCGAGCCCCTCCTCCTTGGTGGAAAAGAACGGTTGAAAGGCGTCT
>JAGQHR010000902.1 GCA_020431745.1 Candidatus Eiseniibacteriota bacterium | reverse complement strand
CTACATCATGATCAAGGCGTACGATCAGTGCAGCCCCGCCAACGAAAGCGACGCGTCCCCGGAGGGTTCGGGTTCGACGGTCTGCACTCCGTGCCAGATCGACGCCAACTGCGTCTCCTGGGCGGTCTCGGGGGGCATCGATCAGAACCTCAACCTCGAGCTCTACACCACGAGCACGAGCGGAGAGACGCTCAACCGGCTGACGCCCAGCTGGTCGAGCGGGGAGACCCTGCGCGAAGTGTGGTTCGGTCGTCCTCTGGTGAAGATCTGGTCCCAGGACGGGTCGGCTGGTACGGACGGCAACGTCGGTCCGGTTTCCAGCGGCACCCAGCTGAACCTCGATCCGGTCCAGGTACCGAACTGGACCACGGCCGAGGACGGCGAGCCCATGCAGCTCATCTTCGGCGGCGACATCCGCGACGTTCCTGTGACCCTCGACTTCCGGGCGGACCAGGGAAGCTGCAGCGGGGCCGGAACGGGGCGTGACGCGGTGGTCTTCGATGCCTTCGACGACGGAGACTACTCGGGATGGACAGTCGTCGGCGGAAACTGGTTCGTGAGCAACGGGGAGCTCAACGAAAGCCTGACCAGCGGGAACTACATCGCCCTGGGATCGAACTCCAACCTGGGAGATACCACGATCGAGGCCAAGGTGCGCGCCAGCGGCGGCTCCTTCCACTCGGTCTATCTGGTGTTCCGCTACCAGGACTCGAGCAACTACTACCTCTTCGGAGTGCGGACGGATCAGAACAAGGTGCGGTGCGCCCGCATCCAGAGCGGATCGTTCATCCAGACCGGGGTCTACTACACGACGTTGGCGGACAACACTTGGTACACCCTCCGGGCCGTCGTCACCGGCAATCGAATCCGGTGCTACTTCAATTGCGAGCTCGTCATCGACGTGACCGACTCCGGCATCGTCAGCTCCGGCAAGGCCGGAGTGACCGCGCGCAACGCCACCGGACGATTCGACGACGTGCGGATCTTCGCCGCGGAGGTTCTGCCCTGACGAACGCGGTCGGGGAGCTGCGCTGACGGCCTGCTCCCCGACCCTTCCCACCGTGCGTCGCGAGAGGACAGTGCGCACCGAGACGGCCGCCGGACAAGGACGTAGGGACCGTGAAACAGATTCGCTCCAGTACGCTTGGCCAGGCTCCGCAACCCCTGCGGAACGGCCCCGGCCAGGCCGGGGAGCGCTCCCCGGCACCCCGGTCGGTCCCGCGGCGTTTGCGAGTCGCCCTCCCGCTGGCGTTGGCACTCTTGGCGGGCGTTGCCGCGCCGAGCCGGTGCGCGCCCCCCCGTCCCGGCGGCGCGGCGGCGAGTCCGCTCGTGCCTGCGGACTCGGACAGCCTCGTCGTCCTCTACACCGGAGAAACGCAAGGAAACCTCGTGGCCTGCCGCTGCCCGGACCATCCCTGGGGCGGTCTCGATCGTCGGGTCGGGTTCCTGCGCGACGCACGGGCGTCCCATCGGGCGGCGGCCACGCTGGTCCTCGACACCGGTGGCTTTCTCCCGACCGGAGAGGTCCCGCTGCGCGACCATCCCTCCGCGGCCCGCCGATTGACCGCGCTCCTCCTCCGGGCGTTTCTCCGCGCCGACGTCGACGCGATCGCGCTGGACCCCGGAGAATCGGGGTTCCTCGCCAAGCTGGCCCCGGATGAGCTGCAGTCCCTCGGGCGCCGGACGCTGGATGCGGGCGCAGCCGCCCCGGTGCTCTGGTACGACTGGGGCGGACGCAGCGTCGGGGTCCTCGCGCTCTCCTCCGGCGCCTCCGACTCGCTGGCGGCCGCGATCAGCGAGCCCGTCCGGGATCACGCCGACGTCCTCATCCTGCTCGCGCGCGCCGACGCGGTGGACGGACGCCGCCTCGCACGGCTCTCCCGAGCCGACCTGGTCCTGCTCTCGCGGGCCGCGCGTCCCCCGCGTCCGCTGCGAGAAGGCATGTCCTGGCTGGTCGGTTGCGGTGGGCAGGGTCGGGAGGTCGGCGAAGTCGTCCTGCGTT
>JAGQHR010000901.1 GCA_020431745.1 Candidatus Eiseniibacteriota bacterium | reverse complement strand
CCGGCCGTTTGAAACGAATCCATCCAGGCATAGGCGAAAGCCCCGTTTTCGATGTCCTGCCCGTCGGCGACCCGATCCCGCCAGGTTCCGTAGTCGTCGATCTGGTCCTGCGCCGGCCCCTTGCGCGCCACCCGGAACCAGAGCCGCGTCTCCCACCTCGTGGAAACGGTCGAGACCGGTCCCGTGACGTAGAGCGAATCGCCCCGGATGAACGGCGGGGTATCCCCGAAGTTCACGTTGCTGTTCACGTCGCAGTTGCCGGTCGAAAAGGGTGAGAGCGATCCGTCTTCCGCGAACGTATCCTGGAAGCGCGAGTTCGTACCCGACGGCGAGAAAAACACGATCGGAGCGTTCGGGGCGCGGGTGAAGCCCACGGTCACGTTGTCGAGCAATGGCGTGTAGTTCGTCACCCCGGAGCACTCCGAGACCCCGAACTCGTCGCAGGAAGAGTAGAGCTCGTAGAGAAAGCGGATCTGTTCCACGTTCCCAGGCACGCCGTTGGCCGTCGCCACGTTGCGCTGAGGCGCGCAATCCGGACCCGGGTTGTAGAAGAAGCTATTCTGTCCTACGCGGCCCGACCACTGCACGGCCCCCGTGACGGGACACTCGTACGGATAGTAGTCCCACCCCGGGCGATAGAAGACGCCGTTGGCGCGTGGCAGCTCCGACATCTGATCCCAATCGGCAAAGATCACGGCCTGCCCGGCGCTCCCGAGAATCGGGGTCACGTCGTGCAACACGTCCACGGGATTGGAGGTCGCGATTTCGTGCTGCCCGACCGGATGCTCCCGGCTCTCGTCGTGCATCTCGAGCACGTTCCCGGAGAGTCCGCAGTCGCAGTCGTCGTAGATATAGCTCGATGCTGACGCCACTCCCGTCAGGGAGCCCAGCGGACTGCAGGTCCCGGCCATCCACCCTTCCAGATCGGCTTCGAATCCGTGGGAGACGTCGCCGCCGACCAGCGCACCGGTGAGCGCCAGCGCATCCAACGCGAACGGTCCGTACTCGGTGTCATAGTCTCCGTCCTGATCCGACCAGAATCCGCCGGATTCGAGCTCGAAAACGAGGGCGAAGTCGTTCGACCCGTTCAGGTCTCCGGCCCCGATCTGCGCCGCGTACTGCGTTCCGACCGGAGGGTCTCCCGCTCCCATCGTCCCGGTGAACCCGGCTCCATTCAGCGAGATCTCCGTTCCGTCCCCGCGTCGCAAGAGCACGCGCACGTAGTCGAAGCCCGGGTCCAGGTCGGTGAAGTACGTGAAGGAGAGATCGATCGTGCCCGACCCGGAATACGAGAAGGTCGGGCTTTGCAGACGCTGGCACCAATGGCTGCCGTAACCCAGGCCTCCGGCCCAGCACATCGCGTCCGCCTCGTCCTGGAACGCGCCCACCCAGGCGCAGCCGTTGCCGACGAGAATCGGGGCCGGGACGCCGTTGCCTCCCGCGGCCCAGACTCCCGCATCGATGTGCCGGAAGTAGGTGCCGTTCTGCAGCGTCAGGTCTTGTCCGAACCAACCCTCGAGCGGATCCGCTCCGCCGTGGTCCCAGGTCCAGCGCTCCCCCTCGATCGCGAAGCCACCCGCGCCCACGTACCCGAAGCGCAGGGTGTCGGAAAGGGCAGCCGAGGGGCCGACCACGCGGCCGACGACGCCGTTCGGGTCTTCCATTTGCGCGGGCATCACGCTCGGGCGATCGGAGGCGGCTTGGGCGACCGAGGCGGCGAGGACGAGACCAACGACCGCCGACATGACCATTGCGAGGCACGCGCGCTGGTCGGAAACGAACCGGGAAAGATCTTGCTGGGCGGAGAGCATTCCTGCTCCTTTCGGCCAAGGTGACTCCATGGCGCCGTAGTCCAGGAGAAGGACAGGCGGCGCGCGACCGGAAGGGGGGAACCCGGCACGGATGAGGATACACCCGAAGCTGCTTCGATTCCAGGCGTAGCCCGAGACGAGGTCGGGCGGAACGGGGACGCGTGGCGCGACCCCGTTCTTGTACGCCGACAACAGA
>JAGQHR010000900.1 GCA_020431745.1 Candidatus Eiseniibacteriota bacterium | reverse complement strand
GAGGACCGGGCGGCCTTTCGACGCACCCTGCAGGGAATCGCCGATCAGTTCGCGGGGGCACTCGAGAGCGATCTGTTCGAGATCGTCGACGGTGAGGGGTTTCTCCAGGCGGTTCCGAGCGGTGCCGCGACCATGAATGCGCAACTCCGCTACGGCGCGCTTCCCCAGGATGTGAGCCGGGAGTCGGATGTCGCGGCCGCGTTGCAGAGACGGGTCGCACGCGCGACCCGGGTCATCGACGGATCCATCTACCAGACCGTCGCGGTGCCGGTCGTGGCCGGAGGACGACTCGTCGGTGTTCTGCGCCACGGAGTCCGGCTCGGTGAGGAGATGACGGAGCGGATTCGGCGGATCACGCGTTGCGAGGTGAGCTTTCTGGTGGAAGAGCAGGCCGTCGTGAGCACCCGTTTGCAGGAAGCGGGCGACTTCCAGATGCAGGAGGTGGCGCTGCCCGATCTCCTCGGCCCTCTCGCGGCGAGCTTTCGGTTGGAGCGATCGACGGACCTGGAAGCCCGATTCCTCAATCGCCTGCGGTGGCGCTTGCTCGTGATCGGGGCGTTCGTCGTGGGCTTCGCCTTCGTTCTGGCCCGCGTCGTCGCCCAGCGGGTGATCGGTCCCGTGGAACAGCTGGTTCACGCGGCGTCCCGTCTCGAGCGGGGTGAGGCGGACTTGCCCCTCGAGCTGGACACCGGTGACGAGCTGGAGTACCTGGGTCGGCGCTTCTCGGAGATGCGATCGGCCCTCCGACGGCACATCCATGCGCTGCAGGAGCTGGATCGGATGAAGACCATCTTCCTGACCGTCGCTTCGCACGAGCTGCGGACACCGGCAACGATCATCGGCGGCGTCGTCGATCTGATCCGGGACATGCCGGAGGTCAAGAATCATCCTCCGCTCAACGAGATGGTGGAAGCCCTCGCGAACGGATCGGGGCGTTTGCAGCGCGTCGTCGGAAAGATCACCGACATGTCGCTTCTCGACCGGTCGCAGATGGACTTGAGCATGGCCGCGGTCGACGGGCGGGTCGTCCTGGACGACCTCCACGTGGACTGGCTGCAAATGCGCGGGGCCCGGCCGGTCGCGCTCGTGCTGGAAGGAGCCGACGTCTCGGCCTCGATCTGGGTGGATCGAGCCCGCATTCGTCAGGCCCTGGGCAACCTGCTTCACAATGCGCTTCGCTTCACTTCCGACGAGGGAGAAGTCCGGCTCGTCATGGAACGATCGGACGACGTCTGCACCTTCGCGGTGGAGGACAGCGGTCCGGGGGTTCCGGCAGACGAGCGGGAACGCATCTTCGAGCGTTTCTACGAGACCCAGGACGTGCTGCAGCACAGCTCGGGCGATGCGGAGTTCGGTCGATCGGGGTTGGGCATCGGACTCGCGATCGCCCGCGGGATCGTGCATGCGCACGGTGGAACCGTGCGGTGCGAAGAACGGCGCGGCGGCGGAAGTCGATTCGTGGTCGAGCTTCCGTTGGCCAAGGCCGAGGGTGCCGTCTCGTCCGGCGATGCCGGGCGTCGGGCGCAGGACCTCGCCGCATGAACGGGTGCGTAGCGGTCGAGAGCAGAGTCGTGCGACACGTGAGCCTGCTCGCAATGCTCGCGATAGGATGGATCCTCGGCAGCACGAGCGTCGCGGAAGCGGCCAATCTCCGATTCCGCGGGTCGATGGAGTTCTCCGCCCATCCCTACCGGGAACGTGCCCTCGCGTTGAATCAGTACAATCGGGGGGACTCTCCGTTCGACGTCGCGCGGTTCCGGTTCTTCGTCGATGCGGCGCCGACGCCGAAGCTGCAGATCCTCGCCCAGTTCCGCTTTGACGACGCGCTGCCGAGCGATTTCACCACGGCGGGGGCCTATCTGCTTTATGAGGCGCTTCCGGAAGGTGCTCTCTTCTTGGAAGCGGGGAAGATCCCGTCGCCGTTCGGGGCCTTCGCCGAGCGCGACTATGCCGAGAAGAGCGCGCTCATCGGCACTCCCCTGATGTACTTCTTCCACAGCACGCTCCTGACG
>JAGQHR010000899.1 GCA_020431745.1 Candidatus Eiseniibacteriota bacterium | reverse complement strand
ATCCCAAGCTGGAGATGACGCGCTACGCGATCGAGAACGGATACTTCGACGGCAACTTCGACAGCCTCAACAGCAACTACTATCACGGATCCGTCCTCAAGTTCGCCTCGGAGCGGGACAAGATACGGATCCTGAATCTCCGCTGCTTCTTCAGCTTCCTGGCGCACCATCCCTGGGCCATGCCCCTCGTGCGTCCGCTCCTCGACCGCAAGCCCAACGCCGCCTTCCGGTGGTTCGGGGATCTCGTGGACGGCTACTACCTCAAGCGCTGCGTGGCCTACCGGTTCTCCCTGGGCGACTTCATGACCACGCTGCGTCACTACCTGACGAACTATCGCCAGGGATCGAGCGCGGGACGAACGGCGGAAGCGCGCCACACGGTCGCTGACACCGCCGCGGACGTCCGTCTCGACAAGACCCAGTCACCCGTCTGCAACTGAGCGGGGAGGACCCGGTGAGCGGGGACGAGAAGACCGGCCGCGCCGTCGAGCGCGTGGTGCTCGCGCAAAGCACCTCCGACGGAGCCGGCGTCCGGCTCAAGCGCAGCCTGGGATCCGCGGCCCTCGAGCTTCTCGATCCCTTCCTACTGCTCGACGAGTTCGGGTCCGATCGCAAGGAAGACTATCTCGGCGGATTCCCCGACCATCCCCATCGCGGCTTCGAGACCGTCACCTACATGCTCGAAGGCAAGATGGAGCACCGCGACCACCTGGGCAATCACGGCCTGTTGGATTCGGGCAGTGTGCAGTGGATGTCGGCAGGACACGGGATCATCCACTCGGAGATGCCCAAGCAGGAAGACGGCAAGATGTGGGGCTTCCAGCTTTGGGTCAATCTTCCGGCCAGCGACAAGATGCGGCCGCCCCGGTATCAGGACATTCCGCCCTCGGCGATTGCCGAGGTCGACCTCGAGGGTGGCCATCGGGTTCGGGTTGTGGCGGGGACGTTCCGCGGCGTGACCGGCCCGGTGCGCGAGATCGTGACCGAGCCGCTCTACCTCGACTTCCATCTGCATCCCGGGGTGCCGATCGAGATCCCGCTCCCGGAACGGCACAACGCGTTCTGCTACTGCTACGAGGGCGATCTCACCGCGGGAGCGAACGGCCAGAAGCTGCACGCCGGTTCGTTTGCCGTGCTGGGAAAGGGCGACCGTCTCGCGATCACCGCGCTCGACCGTCTCTCCCGGTGTCTCGTCGTCGCCGGCAAGCCGATCGGAGAGCCGGTGGCCCGCTACGGTCCCTTCGTGATGAACACGCGCGAGGAGATCATCCAAGCGATCGACGACTACCGCAGCGGCCGCCTCCTGCTCTAGACCATGTCCACCACGATCCGGTCGAGGCCGATCCGCTGGTCGCTCTCGTGCACCCTCCTCTTCGGTGGAGCGTCCGCGAGTCCGGCGCTCGCGGATGCGGACTCGACGGTCATCCAGGACAGGATCGTCCTCGGCGAGGATCGGTGCACGATCCGGATCCTCGACGGACCGGCGAGCGCGGTCTGCGCCGACGCGCCGTTCGAGCTCGCGGCCGAACTCCAGTGCGGACCGGGAACGCAGCCCGTCAACGAGCCCCAGTGGTTCGTCGACGGGAATCCGTTCTCAACCGGCAGCGCGATCCAAGTCTCGCTGCCCGCGGGCTCCCACACCGTTTCCGTCAGTTGCGGATCGTGCCAGGACGAGCTCACGATCGAGGCGGTCTCCTGCAGCGTCGTTCCGCGGCTCGACGCTGCCTTTTCCCGTGATGAGGTCGAAGAAGGCGCCGGCATCTACCTGGCACCGAACATCGCTCCCGTCTCCGGGTTCAGCTTCCCTTACCTCAGGCTCCTGATGCGCCCGTTCACGCTCTCCGCGTCGGAACCGGAAGACGCGGGACGGATCCGGTTGGATTCGGTCGACGAGGACGTGCTGGAGCTATTCGCGAACGACGGTACGCCCATCGCGCTGCCGGCGTCGTTCGCGGTGAGCGATCTCCCCGCCTCGTTCCTCGTGAACGGCGCCGCGTTCGGGAACGGTCGTCTC
>JAGQHR010000898.1 GCA_020431745.1 Candidatus Eiseniibacteriota bacterium | reverse complement strand
CTCCACGGTGCCCCGAAAGCACGCGGACCAGCAGCGAGGCTTCCCCGACCGGGACCCGGCCCAAGCGGTGGATCACGAGCAGCGCGTGGACCGGGTAGATCGTGCCGATCCGTTCGAGCAGCAGCTCCAGCTGATGCTGTGCCATCTCCGCGTGGGCTTCGTACTCGATCGCGAGGATTCGTCGCTCGGACGGCGAGTCGGGGACCGTCGGCTCGGAGTCCCGCACGATGCCGTAGAAATCGAGCCAGGCTCCCACCGGCCCCGTGGCGGCCGGACGATCCTGGGTGGCTCCGGCCGGACGCGTTCGATCGCATCGCCACAGCGGCGGCAGTCCCTCGAGGACCGACTCGATCGAGTCGTGCACGAGCAGGACCAGCGACTCCACTCTCAGCCGCCTTGGACCGGGGGAATGAGCGAGATCTCGTCCCCGGAACGGAGGACGCGGTCCGCCTTCACATAGTCCAGTCCGACCGCGAACATGCAGGAATCGAGATGGCGGGTCAGGCGCGGGTGCCGCTCCCGGAGAACCGAGAGAGCATCCGCGACCGTGCTCCCCTCGGGGACGGGGAGCTCGAGACGCTCGGCCTCGGCTTCGATCCGCATCTGCGCGAAGAGCCGTACCTGGATCAACACAGCGGTGTTCAGCCTCCGATGGCGGTCATGCTGCGGCCGGGTCGGTACTGGCCGCGAAACTCGTGCTCGGCGGGTTTGAGTCCGAGCGTCCGCCGGAAGAGGTCGGCGACATCGTCGTCACTGCCCCCGCCGCGCAGGATCGACTTGAGATCGAACTCGAGGTGGTTGCCCAGGCAGGGACGGATCTTGCCGTCGGAGGTGAGCCGGATCTTGTTGCAGGCATCGCAGAAGTGCAGATCGGTCATCGCTCCGATGAAGCCGACCAACTGTCCCGTCGGAGTGCGGTAGTAGACCGCGGGTCCGTGACCCAGGCGCACGTCTTCCGCCCGCTCCAGCGGAATCGACTCGGAGATCGCACGACGGGCTTCTTCGGCGGGAAGGAAGTTCTCGCGCGTCAGGACCTGCGTCGTGGTCAGCGGCATCAGCTCGATGAAGCGAAGATAGGCGCCCCTTTCCCGCGCGAAGTCGAGGAGGGGAAGGAGCTGGGTCTCACTCTTCCCGCGCATCAGGACGGCATTCAGTTTGATCTTTGGGAAGCCCGCCGCGACCGCGGCATCGATCCCCGCGACGGCCGAGGCGAGATCCTTGAGCGTGATGCGCTGGTACTCGGCGGCGTCGAGAGTGTCGAGCGAGACGTTGACGGAGTCGATCCCCGCCTGCTGCAGCCGTCGCGCCACCGGCGCGAGTAGCGTCGCGTTGGTGCTGAGCCCGAGCGACCGGATCCCGGGTACCTGACCGAGCTGCTCCAGGAACAGCACCGCGTCACGGCGCACGAGCGGCTCTCCTCCGGTGATCCGAAACTTGCTGAAGCCGAGGGCGACCGCGATCCTTACGACCCGCAAGACCTCCTCGTAGCTGAGGATTTCGTCATGCTCTTTCCAGTCTTTGAGACCCTGGGGCATGCAGTAGAGGCACCGCTCGTTGCAGCGGTCGGTGATGGAGATCCGCAGGTAGTCGACCTTGCGGCGCGACCAATCCAGGAGGGCCTGACCGGCACCGGCTGGAGCCGGGCGCGTGGCGTTCGCGTCCTTGGGGTTCATGGCGAGACGCTACCAGAACCGGCCGGCCGGGGGACAGGGCTCAGTCGTCGTGGCCACCCTCCGGGATGCCCTCGAAGAGGACCCCGGTCATGCCGTTCTCCTCCAGCTCGACCTGCCGGTCGTAGATGGTCATGATCGTGTAGTTGGGGTCATTCGGCTGCACGCTGTGATCGATGAGATGGATGGTATTGGGGGTCTCGTACCACTCGGCGAGGTTCATCACGACCGCGATGTGGACGGTCTCGTCGGCGACGACGTTCTTGTGCACCGTCATCCCGACTTGGAAGTAGTGGTTCTCGGCGGGACGGGTCGCGTCCGCGTAGCGGCCCGTGTGCGTGAGGAACC
>JAGQHR010000897.1 GCA_020431745.1 Candidatus Eiseniibacteriota bacterium | reverse complement strand
GACGATCTGGGCCAGGGACGCCTCTCCCCCTTGGAACCGCTCGATCGGCGTTGCCGCCCCGCTCCCGCTGACGGCGGCTCGGAGCTCTGTGAGGGCCTGGTCCCGCAACAGGCTCTCGGGGCCGACGAAAAGATAGGCGGAAACCGGCCCCTTCTTTTCGAGCCCGGCCACCCAGTCGGCATATCGCAGCGTCCTCGCCATGAAGCTCTCCGTTTCTCGGCGTCCCTACCACTGCTCCAGGGTCTTGCTCACGACATCCCTTGCGAGCTCCGCGATCGCCTGCTTCCGGGCCTCGCCCTCGGTTTGGAGCCCGCTGGTGCCGCCAGGAACATAGATCGCCGTCGCCGTGAGATGGTCTTCCGACCAGAGCTCACGATTCTTCACGAGATCCCGAAAATGGACCTCCAGGACCATGACGACGATGTAGTCCAACGGTTCCTGCGACGCCGAGTAGTTGTTCACCTTGTTTTCGTAGCGGGTGAGTCTGGCATCAACGCGGGCGTCGGCGGAGGCGGCCGTTCCGAGCTTGAGGCGGCCGTCGTCGAGGAAGCGGTCGGTCAGTCCGGTCGTGACCTCCTGCTCGATGCCCGGCTCGAGGGTTTCGTTCTCGATCGTGGGGATGGCCACGGTCCGGATGTACGAAGGAAGATTGGATCCGGAGAACGAGTAGCAGGACGCCAGGGCCGCCGCCGCGATCACCCCGGCGAGACCCATCCCGACGCGCGCGACGGGTCGGGACGCTCCGGGACGCCGGTGGACGTAGTCAGCCCCGCGGCAGGCTCCCCGACGACTACGGAGGGAGATGAGCTCGGTGATGTGGCAATGCATTCGTGGCGGCAGTATACCGGGCTCCGGCACCGTCCGAAACCCGGCAGGCGCGGACGATCCGGATCGGGGTGCGACCCGCCATCCGCTCGACCAGGCTCAGTCTCCCCGTGGAACCATCGCCGCTTCGTGCAATCCGTGCAGCTTCATCCGATAACGGAGCTTGTCCCGCTTGATGTGGAGGAGCTCGGCGGTACGGCTCTGGTTCCAGCCGGCAGCCTCGGCGGTGCGAACGATGAGACCCCGTTCGACCTCGCCCAGGAGGTCCTCGAACGGGATCCCCTCCGGACCCACCATGCCGTCGACGAGGATCCGCTGCAGCGACTCCAGGATGTCTCCGGCGGCGCTCCCCGCGGTCTTGGTCAGGCGCAGGTGATGTGCCTCGACGGTATCCCCGTCCTCGAGGAGGACCGTCCGCTCGCACACGTTCCGCAGCTCCCGGATGTTACCCGGCCAGGGATACTCGACGAGCTTGCGCTCGGCGTCCGGTGCGATCTTCCGGAAGCCCTTGTGGAAGTTCCGGGCGAACTCGAGGATGAAGTGCCGCGCCAACAACGGAATATCCTCGCGTCGTTCGCGCAGGGCCGGCATCCGCACCGGCACGACCATCAGGCGATAGTACAGGTCCTCCCGGAACGCCTGTTTGCGCACCAGCTCCTCGAGGTCCTGGTTGGTCGCGCCCACGATCCGGACCGAGACGTTGATGTCGCGCGTTCCGCCGACGCGCCGGAAGCTGCGGTTCTCGAGCACCGTGAGGAGCTTGGCCTGGAGCTTGAGGGTCATCTCCCCCACTTCGTCCAGGAACAACGTCCCGCCGTCCGCGAGCTCGACCAGACCCTGCTTTTGCGTCCGGGCGTCGGTAAACGCGCCTCTTTCGTGCCCGAAGAGCTCGCTCTCGAGCAGCTCGCTCGGAATCGCCGCGCAGTTGATCTCCAGGAACGGCTTCTCCGCACGAGGGGATTGGGCATGGAGGAGCTTGGCGATGACCTGCTTGCCGGTGCCGCTCTCCCCGGTGATCAGGAACGTGGTGGTCTCACTGCCGGCCAGCTTTTCTACCGTGTCATAGACCGAGAGAATCGAGGGCGCGGTGCCGCGCACGAAGTCGCGGAAGAACCGTTCCCGCTCCTGCCGGCGGTGGTGCTCCAGCTCCCGCCACATCCGGGCCGACTCCAGGGCCTTGTCCACGACCATGGA